>JBDTOH010000186.1:0-9963 GCA_039933355.1 Gemmatimonadota bacterium
AAAGATCACGGAGGAGGGTGTCGACTTCGTGAGCCACGTCGACGGCGGCACCCGGTTCCTGAGCCCCGAGCGCGCCATGGAGATTCAATGGGCGCTCGGAGCGGACATCGCCATGGCGTTCGACCACGTCGTCCCCGGCCAGGCGGACCACGCCTTGGCGAAGGAGGGGATGGAGCGGACGCTCAGGTGGTTGGGGAGGTGCCGACGGAAGCACGAAGCGTTGGTGACCGGGGAGTTGGGAGGCGAGCGGGGAATCGGGACTCGGGAATTGAGAATTGACGGAGAGTCGGGACCAGCGCGCGAGATGAGCATCGGGCGCCGAACCGGGAGCCCCGATTCCCCATTCCCGATTCCCGATTCCCCCTCCACCCCCCCAAATGATCGCCAAACCCTCTGGCCCATCGTCCAGGGCGGGACCCATGAGGATCTCCGCCTGGCCTCCCTGGAAGCCAGTCTCGAGCTGGGCGACTGGACCGGAATAGCCATCGGCGGGCTCTCCGTCGGGGAGCCTAAGCCGGTGATGCACCGTATCCTGGAGCTGCTCGGCCCGGCCCTCCCAATCGACCGCCCCCGTTATCTTATGGGGGTCGGTTTTCCCGACGACTTGGTTGAAGGAATCGCGCGGGGAGTGGATCTGTTCGACTGCGTGGCGGCCACCCGAAACGGCCGCCATGGAAGCGCATGGACGTCAACAGGTAAGCTCAACGTTCGGAACGCATCCAACCGCTCGGCGGCCGAGCCGCTCGACTCGGCGTGCGACTGCGAAGTCTGCGGCCGATTTTCGCGGGCGTATATCCGCCACCTGTTCATGGCGGAAGAGATGTTGGGAATGAGATTGGTCTCGCTCCACAACGTCCACTTCTTGGTGAAGATCGGCGAGGTAGCTCGCCGCGCTATACTCGAGGGTCGTTTTGAATCATGGCGCCGTGCCTGGCACGCGCGCTATCAAGGGAATGAGAGCTGATGCATACCACATTGTTGTCGTTGATGGCTCCGGCCGCGGGCGGAAGCGCCGGCATGGTCGTGTTCGTCGTCCAGATCGCCGCGCTGATCGCGATCTTCTACTTCCTCCTGATCCGGCCTCAGTCGAAGGCACGGGCGAAGCACGCCGCGATGCTCGAGTCCCTCAAGAAGGGCGACAAGGTGGTCACGTCCGGCGGCGTGATTGGGAAAGTGACGGCGATGAAAGCCAACGAGATCACGATCGAAAGCGGCACCGCGCAGCTCGTGGTCGAGCGGTCGCGAATCGTGCAGATCGGCGACGCGGTCTCGCCGACCGCTGCCGCGAGCTGAGCCATGGCCCTGCTGGATCTCCACCTCCTCGGATCGCCCGTGCTCCGCAAGCGGAGCGCCGAGGTCGTCACGGTCGATGACGCGATTCGCCGGTTCATCGACGACTTGTTCGAGACCATGGATGCCGCCAAGGGCGTCGGCATCGCCGCCAACCAGGTGGGCGTGGCGCAGCGGGTCGCGGTCGTCGGCGTCGAAGACGATAGGTTCGCGATGGTGAACCCCGTGATCGTGAGCGCCGAGGGCAGATCGCGGTCGGAAGAAGGGTGCCTGTCAATTCCCGACGTCCACGCCGAGGTCACCCGACCGGAACGGATCGTGCTCGAAGCGCTCGATCGCGACGGCAATCCGTACCGCCGCGAGCTCGACGGCCACGCCGCCCGGGCGGTTCAGCACGAGATCGACCATCTCGACGGCGTGCTCTTCCTCGATCATCTGAGCCCGCTCAAACGGCAGCTCCTCATCGGCCGGTACAAGAAGGAGACCCGAGGCGAGCCGGTCATCAAGAAGGTCATCCCGGAGGAAAGCTCACAGCGCTGATGCGGGTCGTCTTTTTCGGCACACCCGCGTTCGCGGTGCCGAGCCTGCAGGGCCTTCTCGACAATCAGCTCGAGGTAGTGATGGTCGTGACCCAGCCGGACCGGGCTCGCGGCCGGTCGCGCTCGACGCTGCTCCCCCCGCCTGTCAAAGAGCTGGCGCTCGCCCATGGGATTGCGGTGCTCCAGCCGGAACGCCCGACCGGCGACGAGTTCCTCGCCGCGCTCCGGGGCGCTGCGCCGGACTTGGGCATCGTGGTAGCGTACGGCCACATCCTCAAGCCCGCCGTGCTCCTAGTCCCCCGGCTCGGGATGATCAACGTGCACGCGAGCCTGTTGCCGGCGCTCCGGGGCGCGGCGCCGATCGCGTGGAGCATCCTCCGCGGCGACGCCCGAACCGGCGTGACCATCATGCAGATGGAGGCAGGACTCGACAGCGGGCCGATCCTTCATCAGGTCGAGACTGCGATCGGACCGGACGAGACCGCCGGGGAGCTGACCGAACGGCTCGCAAAAGTTGGCGCCGGGGCCTTGGTCGATTGCCTCGCGACGATTCGTGAGGGCCGCGCGGCGCCGATCCCACAGGACCATGCCCGAGCGACGTTCGCTCCGAAGATCGATCGGAGCCTGGCCCGCATCATGTGGACCGAGTCGGCCGCGGCGGTGGCCGACCGGGTTAGGGCATTCGACCCCGCGCCCGGGGCCTGGACGACCGCCGGGAGCCTCGAAGTGAAGTGCTTCCGGCCGCGGACGACGGACGATCGCGGCGAGCCCGGCCTCGTGCTCCGCGCTGCCGATGAGCTCGTGATCGGCGCGGGCGCCGGCGCGGTGGCCATCGCGGAAGTTCAGCCGGCCGGCAAACCGCGCATGGCGGCCGCCGACTGGGTCCATGGGCGGGGCATCGCGGTCGGGGCCCGGTTTACATGAGGCCGATTCCCCGCGTCTTCGCGTTTACCGACGACATCATCTGCCGAGCCGCGGATTTTGGCGTCCGGGCCGCCGCGATCGCCTCGGGCGGATCGGCGGTGGCGCTCGTGATCAAAGCGCCCGCCAGCACGCCGGAGCAGCTGCTCGTCTTCGCGAGCCGGGCCGTGGCGCTTGCGCTCCCCGCGGAAGCAAGCGTCGTCGTCTACGGGAGCCCCTCGGTCGCGGAGCGGGCCGGCGCCCACGGCCTTCACCTAACGCTAGCCTCGGCCGGCGTCGCTCGGGCCGCCGGTGCCTGCTGGCTCGGCCTCTCGGCGCATGACCAGGAGGAGGCCGGTCAGGCGGCGGCCCTCCGTCCGAGCTACCTGCTCGCCGGGAACGTGTTCCCCTCGCGGAGCGATCCGCGAATTCCCGCCCATGGGCTCGCCTGGGTCCGCCGGGTCTCATCGTTAGGCACGCCGCTCGTGGCCGTCGGTGGGATCACGGCGGACCGGGTTGGGCCGGTCCGCGACGCCGGTGCGTGGGGCGTCGCGGCCCAGAACGCGCTCTGGGCCGCGCCCGATCCCGCCAAAGCCGTCATGGAGTTCCTGAAGCCGTGGACCGAAGTGTAGGGCTCAAGCCGCGCTTCGCGGCCTGGCGCGTTCTTCACGACGTCCGCCACGGCGTACCGTTCGACGTCGCCCTCAACCGCGCTGTGAGCGATCTCGAGCCCGCCGACCGCCGACTCGCGCACGAGATGGCCGCGGGCGTGTACCGGCACCGATCGACCCTCGACCAGCGGATCGAGCCCGCGATCGAGCGCGGCCTCGCCAGCGTGCGCGCCGACGCGCTCGACATTTTGCGGATCGGCGTCTTCCAGCTCACGCACCTCGACCGAGTCCCCCCACACGCGGCCGTTCAGACCAGCGTCGACCTGGCGAGACGGCTCGGCGGGCGTCGCGTGGCCGGCTTCGTGAATGCCGTCCTCCGGCGGCTGACGCAGGGAGGTACCGAGCGGCCCCAGCCGGCGCTCGAGGCCTCGCTCGCGGATCAACACTCGCATCCCGCGTGGCTGGTCGACCGCTGGATCAAGCGGTTCGGACATGAAGGCACCGTCCAGTTGCTCCAGTGGAACAACCGGCGCCCAAGCCTGGTGATTCAGCCCGCCCGCGCGAGCCTCGACAAGATCGCGAAGGACTTGAGCGCCGCCGAAATCGCCACTACAGCCGCCAAGTTCGACGCCGGGCTCGTGGTTGAGACCCGGAACATCCGGGGGCTGCCCGGCTTCGCAGCGGGTGCGTTCGTCGTCCAAGACCCGGCCCAGGCGATGGTGATGCGGTTCGCGGACCTTCCCGAGAATTGCTTCGTGTACGATGCCTGTGCCGCGCCGGGTGGTAAGAGCATCGCGGCATCCCAGCAGGCCCGGTTCGTCCTCGCGGCCGACCATCGGCGCACGAGAGTGACCCGGCTGGCCGAGTCGCTGCACCGCGCGGCACCAGGCCCGACCGGCGTCGTGGTCGCCGATCTCCTTCATCCGCCGATTCGCGCAGCGGATGTTGTGCTGGTGGATGCGCCGTGCCTCGGCACGGGCACGTTCGCGCGGAATCCCGATGCGCGCTGGCGGGTGACGCCCGAAGCCCTCGCGACACTCGCCGAGCAAGGGACGCGATTTCTGGAAGCGGCGCAGAGCGTCGTGGGTCCCGGCGGTTTGTTATTATTCGCGACCTGCTCGCTGGAGCCGGAAGAGAACGAGACCCAGATCGAGGCCTTTCTCGCCCGCCATCCGGAGTTCCGCCGGGAATCGAGCGCCGCGGTGCCAAGCGAGCTTCTGAGCGCCCGAGGAGATCTGATGATCCTGCCGCACCGGCATCACATGGACGGCGCGTATGCCGCCCGGCTCCGGAGGCGCTCTAGTGGCACCCGTACCCCGTAAAGCAGCCGCGACGAAAAAGCCCCGGCGATTCCCGCTCCCCAAGACCATCGCCGGCCGGCGCCGGCTCCGGACGGTCTTTGTGCTCGTCGGCGCCGCCGTGCTGGGCTGGATCGTCACCTTCATTGCCTATCCGCGCTCGCTCTTCGAGAAGGAGCGCGGGGTTCCGAGAGTGATCGGCAAGAGTTACAGCGACGCCGAGCGCGCTCTGGGTCAAGCCGGCTTCAGAGCCAAGCTCGACGGCGAAGGCGCGGACCCCGAAGTGCCCCAAGGCAGCGTCTCCTGGCAGGATCCGCCCGCGGACATGGTGCTCCCGCGCGGCACGCCGGTCAACCTGACCCGGAGCAGCGGGCCGGCGGCGGTCGCGGTGCCGGACGTCACCGAGTTCGATGTCGAGCAGGCGACCAAGATCATCGGCGCCGCGGGGCTCCGGGTCGGCGGCGTCGATTCGGTCCCCAGCAACGGCGACCCCGGAATCGTCGTGGCGACCAGGCCTAACGCCGGCGCGGGCCGGCCGCCGGGCAGCACGATCGACCTGGTGATCAGCCGCGCCGTGGCGACCATCCGGGTGCCTAACGTAGTCGGCCTGCGCCAGGACGACGCCCGCCACCGGCTCGAGTCGGTCGGCCTCCGGGTCGGCGGGGTCATGGTGAAGAAAGGGCAACGGATCCCGGTCGGGACCGTCGTCGAACAGCGGCCCCGAGCCGGCCAGATGGCGCAGAAAGACGGCCGGATCGAACTCACGATTGCGGAGCCTTGAAACGATGGCGTCCCTCAAAATCTGCCCTTCGGTGCTGAGCGCCGACCTCGCCCGGCTCGCGGACCAAGTCGCCGAGGTCGAAGCCGGCGGCGCCGACTGGCTCCACGTCGACGTGATGGACGGCCATTTCGTACCGAATCTCACGTTCGGCGCACCGCTGATCCGCGCGCTGAAAAAGATCTCGAAGCTCCCGCTCGACGTGCACCTCATGGTGCAGCAGCCGGAGAACTACATCGCCGAATTCGCCGACCTGGGCGCGTCCGTCTTCACCTTTCATCCGGAAGCGACCATCCACGTCCAGCGTCAGCTCGCTCAGGTACGAGCCCGCGGCATGGCCGCCGGCCTGGCGCTCAACCCGGCGACTCCGCTCTCACTCATCGAGGAGGTGGCTCCCGACCTGGACCTCGTCCTCGTGATGTCGGTGAATCCGGGCTTCGGCGGCCAATCCTACATCCCCGGCTCGACCGACAAGATCCGCCGGGTCCGGACCTTACTCGACACGCACCGGTCAACGGCAACGGTGGAGGCTGACGGCGGTATCACGAAGGACACCATCGGGGCCGCCTGGCTGGCCGGCTGCGAAGCCTTCGTGGCCGGGACGGCTGTTTTCGGGCAGCCCGACCCGGCGAAGGCGATTCGTCTGCTTCGGGAGGCGTGTGCGGTGGCCGTCTAGGCGGACGGACGGGCCAACCGATCGGGGACCTCCCGAGTCCTGCTATATTTGAGTCCGTTCCAGAACAGGACCACGCAGATGTCGAAGCAATGGACCTACGTCGCCGTGATCGTCGCCGGATTGGGCATCGGGGCGTGGGCGCTCGTGCAGCTCGCACCCAAGAATGTCGGCGCCGAGGTTGGAAACCAGGCGCCCGCCTTTGATGCAGTCGACATGGCGACCGGCAAGCTCACGTCCCTCAAGGATCGCTACAAAGGTCAAGTCACCCTCGTCAACATTTGGGCGACATGGTGCCTGCCCTGCCGGGCCGAGATGCCGGCGATGGAGAAGCTCTACAAGGAGTTCGGACCGGCCGGATTCAAGATCGCGGCGGTCAGCGTGGACGAGGGCAGCGCGGACCCGGTGAAGCAATTCACCCGCGAGTTCGGCATCACGTTCGACGTCCTGCACGATCCCTCCCGCAAGATCGAGGAGATCTACCAGACGACCGGATATCCCGAGAGCTTCCTGCTCGATCGCGACGGGATCATCGTCAAGAAGGTGATCGGCGAGCACCCCTGGAGCTCGGAGAACAGTCGCCGGCTGATCGCTCAGCTCCTCGGCGTCGGCTCCGGCACCCCGCCGCCGACAACGCCGGACACCGCCACGGCATCGCCCGCCGAGGTGAAGCCCGTTTCCCGGTGAGCCCGCTGATCCTCGGGATCGAAACGAGCTGCGATGAAACCTCGGCCGCCCTCGTCCAGATCACGGCCGGGCGGCCGACGCTCCGAAGCCTGATCATCCTCTCCCAAGACATTCACCAGGTTTTCGGCGGGGTGGTTCCCGAGCTTGCGAGCCGCGAACACGTGAAGACGATCGGCCACGTCGTCGACCGCGCCCTCGTCGAGGCGGGGGCCACGCTCGAGGATCTCGACGCGATCGCAGTCACGGCCGGACCGGGACTGATCGGCGCGCTTCTGGTCGGTGTGATGTACGCAAAGGGCTTGGCGTTCGCGCTTTCGAAGCCATTGATCGGCGTACATCACCATGAAGGCCACCTCTTCGCGCCAACGCTCGAGGACCCGGCGCTCGAGCCGCCGTTCGTGGCCCTTCTCGTAAGCGGCGGGCACACGATGCTGCTCGATGTTCCGCAATGGGGCGAGTATCACCTGCTTGGAGAGACTCTGGACGACGCGGCCGGCGAAGCGTTCGACAAGGTCGGCACGCTCCTCGGACTTCCCTATCCCGCCGGCGCGGCGATCGAGCGGCTCGCGCTCGAGGGAAAGCCGGGACGGTTTGATTTCCCTCGCCCGATGCTCCAACATCTCAAGACCGAGCGGCAGCGTTACGCCTTCTCCTTCAGCGGTCTCAAGACCGCCGTGCTCCGGGCGGTCAAAGGCAGCGATGACCTCGCCCGCGACCGGGCCGACCTCGCCCGCGACTTTCAGGACGCCATTCTCGACGTGCTGGTTGAGAAGGCCGCTCACGCAACGATGGACCTCGAGCGACCGGTCGCCGTCCTCGTCGGTGGCGTCGCCTGCAACCGCACGCTGGCGGAGCGGCTGACGCAGCGGCTCGCGGGCCGGGCCACCGTCGCCGTGGCCAGCCCTCGGCTCAACACGGACAACGCCGCGATGATCGCGGTCGCGGGCGAATGGCACCTGGCACGCGGCGAGCAGAGCGGCCTAACGCTCGAGCCGTTCGACTGGCGGCCGATGCCCGGGCTGGTGCGGACACCGGAGCCCGGTGCTGAAGAGAAGCCAGGCCGTGGATCGAAGGCTCCACCCATTCACGTTCCGGTCGGCCCCCAGACCCAGTCCCCTACCTCCAGACCCCGAATCCCATGACCACCGTCTATCCTTGGGTCTTCCATCTTGGCCCGCTCGAAGTCACCGGCTTCGGCATCATGATGATGGTGGCCTTCGTCATCGGAGGATGGCTGATCGGCCTCGAGCTCAAGCGGAAGGGCTGGCACGAGGACTATGCGGCGGACATCGTGGTGGCCGCGGTGGTCGGAGGCGTCGTCGGTGCCAAGCTCTGGTACGTGGCGCTCACCGGTGATCCGGGCGCGCTGCTCTCGCGGGGGGGGCTCGTCTGGTACGGAGGGTTCATCGGCGGCGTGCTCGCCGTCGCGTTCACCACCTGGCGGCGCCGAGTTCCAGTTCGAGCGACGGCGCATCTCGTGGCGCCCGCGCTCGCAGCCGCGTACGCGGTTGGACGAGTCGGCTGTTTCGTCGTCGGTGACGACTACGGCCGTCCAACGGATCTTTCGATCGGGGTCAAGTTCCCGCAGGGGCTTCCGCCGTCGACCGCCGGGAACATTCAGGGCCTCTTCCATCTGGCCGTGCCTAACACAGCGCCTTCGACCGTGTTGGCCGTCCACCCGACTCAACTCTACGAAGTCACCCTGATGCTGATCGTGTTCATGATCTTGTGGCGCTGGCGGTTAGCACCCAAGCCAACCGGGTGGATCTTTGGAGCCTACCTGATCTTCGCGGGGACTGAGCGATTCCTGGTCGAGATCCTTCGGGCCAAAGACGACCGGTTGCTCGGAGGGTTTACGTTGGCACAGCTCGCAAGCCTGTTCGTGGTCGTCACCGGCGTGATCGTCGTGGCCAAGCTGCTCAAGGCGGGAGAGCTGGATCCTGGGTCCTACCTTCGAAGCGGGCCCGCCAAGGCGCCCGCACGATGACCGGCGGAGCTATTCGGCGGAGTGCCGCCTAACCGCGGCCCCGCCGTCCTGCTCCACCGCGTCCCGCATCCGCTCGAGCTCCGCGCGAACCGCCGCAAGGTCCGCTTCGATCCGGTCGATCGACTTGAGGGGCGCCTTATCTCGTGCAGGCGCAGCGAGGGGCGGGCGACCCGCCGAATCGCGGGGGACCGGCGTGGCCTGACCCACCGGCGCGATTCGCCGGGGCTGGATCACAAAGGTCCAGAGGAGCGCGATCAGCGCGAGGAGCAGGAGAATCAGCTGCGCGCCGAGCGATTCGACCGTCGGATAGATCCCCAGGCTCGGCACCCGCGGCCCACCACTCACGGACGTCAGAGAGAGCAGCCCGCCTTCCTGGAGCTCCGCGACTGCCTTCCCGGCGAACACGAAGGCCATCACATACAAGAACAGGCTCGTCCCCGCGAAGAAGGGACGGAGCGGGAGACGCATGCCCCATCGATTGATCGCGACATACACCACGCCTAACACGAGGCCGCCCACCGCGATGCCGGCGAGAATCGGCGGCCAGGCCGCTCCCGAGCCGCCGGAAAGCGCCAGCGCCTCATAGAAGAAGACCGTCTCGAACCCTTCCCGGTAGACCGCGAGGAATGCGACCGCCGCCAGGGCGAAGGCCGACCTTCCGGTCAGCGCGCTCGCCATCCGTCCTTTCACGAAATGATTCCACTTGGCGACTTCCATCTTTGAAAGCAGCCAGTAGCTCACGTAGAACAGCATCACGGTGGCAACCGCCAGCGTGACCCCCTCCATCGCCTCCTGACGCGCCGGGCTGACTGTGAGAACGGTCTTGAGCGCGACCGCCGTGAGCAGACTCAGCGCGATCGCGGCAAGCACGCCGAGGTGAATCTCCCGGCGCCGTTCGCGAGCGCCCGCCTTTACGAGGAAGGCCATCAGCGCGCCGACGACGAGGATTGCCTCGAGACCTTCACGAAAGAGAATGAGAAACGACTGCGTGAAGAGCGAGACCGGGGTCAGCGTGGCGCCGAGCTGGCGCTCGGCCTGGTCGAGGGCGCGGGCCAGCTCTTCGCGGATCACGGCGAGCTCGTCCGCAGCGGGCTTGGCCTCCGCGCGCTCCCGCACTGCCGCGAACGCGCCCTCGATCTTGGTGACCAGCCGCGCGTCCTTGACGGAGAGATCGCGCTCCACCTGCTCGAACGCGATATA
>JBDTOH010000187.1:0-9939 GCA_039933355.1 Gemmatimonadota bacterium
CTGGTAGCGACCTGGATGGAGTCGTCCGACCGTCTCCCCCTACTTCCTTGCCGCCTTGCCGCCTTGCCGCCAACACAAGACGGGCCCAGCGGCAAGCCGCTGGGCCCGTCTTGTGTTTGGGATCTACTGCTCCTGCTGGGTCCCGTCGTCGATGATCCGCGGGGTGACCAGAATGATCAGGTCCTTCCGGTTCTCGGTGTTGCTCGAGAAGCTGAACAGGCTGCCGATCAGCGGCAGGCTCGAAAGGAGCGGGATGCCGGTGCGGGAGCGGGTTACGGTCGTCACGGTCAGGCCACCGATCACGGCCGTCTCGCCGTCCGAGACGAGGAGCTCGTTCTTGGTGTTCTGCTTGTCGATGCTGAAGCCAAGGTCGGCGGCCGCGAGCAGCTTGACGGCGGACCGCTCGGTCTCGAGCTCGAGCAGGATCTGGCGGTTGTTGGTGACGTGCGGCGTCACGATCAGCTTGATGCCGACTTCCTTGAATTGGACGGTCGACCGCGGGGCCGTCGCGGCGCCGCCGGGGGAGTTCGCGTCGATGATTCGGATCGGGATCTCCTCGCCGACCAGGATCGAAGCCTTCTTGTTGTCCTTGGTGCTGATAACTGGCTCGGACTGCACATCGGAGAGGTCTACCCGCTCCAGGGCCTGGAGGAAGCTGGTGAGGCTGAAACCGCCGAGCGCGATCGAATAGGTCAGGTCGAGCGCCGCCGACGTGATGAACTCGTTCGCGTTGGCGATCGCGGTGACCGCGTTGCCGCCGAGGTCGACCACGTTCACGCCCGGATCGAAGGGCGCATTGTCCTTCGCCGGATTCGGGTGCTGCACGAGCTTGTTGTAGAACTGGTTCCTGGTCGCGAGGTCGTACTTGAGCCCGAGCTGCTCGACGTTGGTGCGGTCGACGAAGATGATCTTGGCTTGGATCGAGACCTGGCGCGGCCGGATGTCGAGGCCGGTCACGAACTCGATGACCGCCGGCATCTGGTTGCGAGTCTCGGTGATGATCAACGAGTTGGTCGCGGTGTCCGGCACGACCTTGCCGCGCTTGGACAGCACGCCGGCGACCGTCGCGGCCATCTCCGACGCCTTGGCATAGTTGACCCGGACCACGTGAATATCGCGGGGCTCGAGCGAATCGATCGCGGCGAGGGTTTCCGGTGCGTCGACTCGGATGATCCCGCCTTCCACTTCCTGAGCGGACAAGCCGTAGGCGCCGAGAATGGCCTTGAATGCTTCGGGCCAAGGCTTGTCGCGAATCTCAGCCGTCACCTTGAGGTCGATGCCTTTGCCCAGGATGATCGAGCGGCCGCTGATCGCCTGGAAGCCCGCAATGACTTCCTGGATGCTGGCGCCGTCCCAGCTCACGGTGATGCGGGGCTCTTGGCGCTGCGCCACGCGGGTGAGCCCGGTACGAAGCGCTCGCACGGGGACCACCGACGCCGGCTCGGCGGAATCGGCTTCTACGGTCGGCTCGACGATTCTGGCGTCGGCCTTGGCGATCTCGCGGGTCGGCCCGGTCCTGCCCGGCGCCTGCTCCACGATGCGCTGGTCAACCGTTGCTCCGACGACCGAGCCCGCGGACCAGGCCACGAACGACTCCGTCGCGCCGAAGGAGACCCGGATGGCGTCGTCCTCCTGAATAACCTGGTAGGGCTTCGACTTGTCGAGGATCAAGACCACGCGGACCGTGTTCTGATTGAACTGACGGACCCGCATGTTCACGATCCCCGCCCGGTTGACGCCGTCATAGCTGTCGCTGAAGGCAGTCGGGAGCGTGGCGCCGGTGACGTCGAGCACGACTCGAGCCGGGTCCGAGAGCGTGAAGTCCTTGACCTGGACCGCTCCATGGATCTCGATCTTGAGCTCAGCTCGACCGGGCTGTGAGACCAGGCTCACGGCTCGGACCTCGCCGTCCAGAGGATCCCCGGCGCTGCTGGGGCCGACGCTGAGGGATAATAGGGCGGCCGCGGTGAGCGACCAGACGTTGAAAGCCATTTAGTTCTCCACTTCCTGCTTGCGAAGCGACAGTGATTCCTGCCGTTGGGTGCCGAAATCGTCGATCGTGAAGGCGACGTCTTTGGGTCGAATATCGGAAACTCGGAGCCGGCCCAAATGGTCGCCGACGTGAACGCTGTACCGCTTGTTGGTGACCCGCTCCCGAAGGACGGCGACGCTCAAGTTCGGATTGCGGGTGTCGTAGTAAACCGCGACCAGCGTTAGGTCCGGGAGCTCGGGTCCGGTGTGCGAGTCCGTGAGCAGCGAGTGGAACGGATCGCGGGTTGCGCCCGTGTACGAGAAGTTCTCGCGGACGAGGGCCTGGTCGGGCTCCGGCAGCGCTTCCGCTACTTTGACGGCGGCCCGTGCACCGGCCGGGCTCTTGCCCGGAACGCCGGGCGCATTGGGTTTGCCCGGCGCATTAGCGGCCGCGCTCGCCTCTTCGACAGCGGCGGCGGGGTCGAGGCCGGCCTTTTTCTTGGGCTGTTCGGCTTCGCTCCCACCGCACGCGGTCAGAATCACCGCGAGCGCCATCGGGGTCAGACGCTTCAGATCAATTGCCATTCGGACCTCCGTCTGCCGCGCTCTGTGCCTTGACGAATGTGCGGACGTTGAACTTGGCTTCGAGCATCGCGCCCGATGGATCGCCGAGCGCCTTGGCCGCGGTGACCTGGGCAGCGGTCATCGTCACATCGTACGGGACGACGATCCGGCGCAGGCTCGCGATATCGGAGAGGAACTCGCCGATCTGATCGAATCGGCCGACGACGGAGAGCTTGTACGCGTAGGTGTCGAACGGCGCCGGCCCGGCTTCGACCGGCTGCGGTACCACTTCCGACAAGTTGACTCCGCGGATCTTGGCCCGAGTGGAGATGTCGTCGAGCAGGTTCGGGACTTCGTTGCGATCCGGAACCAGCTGGCGGAGCACGATCAGGTTGCCCCGGTAGGCTTCGATTCTGTTCTTGAGGTCTTCGATCGTCCCCCGCGCCAAGTCCTTCTTGACGCTGTCGGTCTGGGCCGTGAGCTGAGTGATCGAGTCCTGCATCATCTCGATTCGGACGGTCTTATCGGGCACGCCCGTGACGCCGAGCTTGTTGACGTAGTCGCCGGTGTAGAAGAGGTACGCGGCGACTGCGGTCAGCACCACCAGCAGAACCGGGACTGCTTTGGGATTGTCGAGGAAGCTGGCCATGGTTCGTTAATCCGCTTTCTTGGGCGCTTCGGCGCCGGCCACTTCGGGCCGCGTCAGGGCTGCCGGAGCCACGCCACCGGGCCGGCTGAAGGTCGCGCGGAGCAGGAATTCCGTCACGGCCCGGTTCTGGTCAACTACGGTCTGAGCCGAGACCGCCGTCACATCTTTCAAATAGGGCGAGTCCTCGAGCTGACGAAGCAGCCGGGTGTAGCCCTGGATATCCATCGTGCGGCCCTTGATCTGGATCAGCACCGGCGGAACCACGACCGGGGCGAGCGAGTCGACGACCGGCGGCGGCGGGCCTGCGGGCAGAATCGCGACATTGATCAGCCAGGTGTAGGGCGGCACTGCCCGGCTCACCTCGTCGAGGATGTGCGGCCAGATGTAGCGGTCGCCGTCGACGTTGCGAATCGTGAGAATCTGCGCGCCGATCGAATCGCGAACCGACTCGAGCCGCCGCTTCTGCGAGAGGAAGGCGCGGAATCGCTGGTTCTCCGTGCGGGCCTGATTCAGCCTGGGCTCCATCCCGCTGATCTTCGAGCTCGCGCGGATCTGCGCGAACGCGACGAATCCGATGAGACCGAGGCACACGACCGCCGCGCCGAGGCGGACGGGGTCTTTGATCTTCTCCCCGAGCCCTTTGAGCGACGACAGGCCGGTTGCGAGCGACGGCCTGCCCTTGGCCCGCTTGTTACCCGGTTTGAGGTTGATCGTAATCATTAGCGCCTAACACTCCCGAGCGAGGGTCACGCAGCGTGCCGAAGGGCGAGGCCGACCGGCAACATCAACAGCGGCGCCACCTCGTCAACATTCATGGTATCGAACACCCCGTCGGCGACTTGAATCCGCTCGATCGGGTTGGCGAGCTGAACCGGCATCTTGAGCCGATCGCCGAGCGTCTTGGCAAGGCCGGGAATCCGGGAGCCGCCGCCGGACAAGTACAGGCGCGACAGGCCACCCGCCGCGCTCCGGCTGGCGGTCTGGAGAAACGCGGCCGCGCGCTCGATGCCGACCGCGAGCTCTTCGCCGCGGCTCTGCAGGAACGGGGTCAGCACGTCGCTCGTCTCGAAGCCCTGAAGCAGCTTGTCGGCCTCTTCGGCGGACATGCCCCGCTCCCGCTGGAGATCTTCGCGAAACCGGCGGGTGCCGACCGGAAGATCTCGGGTCAGCACCGGGACGCCCTCGTCGAGGATGTTCACGTTGGTCATCTCGTGCCCGATGTTCACCAGGCCGACCACTCCGCGCATCCCCTCCGGATAGTTGAGCTCGAACGCGTTGTGCAGCGCGAAGGCGTCGACGTCGATCACCGAAGGCTCGATGCCGATGTCGGCGAGCAGCGCGAGCTTCGTATCGATGAGCTCGCGCTTGGCGGCGACGAGCAGCACCGTCATCTGGAGGCCTTCGCCCTCGGGATCGAGGATCTGAAAATCCAGCTCGACGTTGTCCATATCGAACGGCACGTGCTGCTCGGCCTCCCAGCGGATGACCTCGCGCGCATCGGATTCCTTCATCCGGTCCATCGGAATCTTCTTGATGATGACATCGCGGCCGCCCACCGCCGTGATGACGTTCTTGGGCTTGATCCCCGCGGATGCGAAGAGGGTCTTGATGGCCTCTGCGACGATCCCCGGATCCATGACTTCGCCCTCGACAATCGCGTCGTCGACGACCGATATCATCGCCACCTTGGTCAGAACCGGCTCACCGGATCCATGGGTCACGACCGCCAGCTTGATGAGGCCGCTTCCGATGTCCAGCCCGACCGTCGTGCGTGCTCGGTTGAACAGTGACATACTTGCCTAGGGTGCCAAGATGATTGACAGTTACGTTAGGACCTGCTCAACCCTTTGTCAAAATCAGGAGCCACTTGGTTGCGCAGCCTAACACGTTCCAAACAAATAAGTTACAGCTCAGGACGGAAATCGGTGCTCAACTGAGCGCGTCTTGCTGCATTGACAACGTTTCCTACGGGTGAACGCACAGGGGGCAACGGCTATGCCAACGATGGCATTCAGCATGCAAGATGTTCCGATACCAACGTTTAGCTGATGTCGCCACGGTATGAGCCGTCACCCACCACGCCGTAAGTGTCTGAGTTTTCGCAAAGACTACCCCATACTGCCGGAACCGGCGCGATCGAAGGATCAACGCGGCACTTGGAACCACCCCCGAGCCGCTGCCTCCGGACCGACAACGACTGCGCCGGCGCGGTACCGCCGGACCACCAGGCCAACGTCCGCTCGGGCCAGGGTTCGACCCGCCCGATCGGTGCGATCCGCATGACCCCTCACCCACCAAAGCCGATCGGTGAGGCGACGGATCTCGACCCGCACGCCGGGAGGCCCGCCGGCGGCAATGAGCAGCGCGCCCGGGACCAGACTATCGGCGGCAACCGGCCAGTTGTCGAGCAGATCGGCGACCGCCGTCTCCGCTCCTGCCCGAGCACCCACCAGGTCGATCCTCGCTTGCCCGCCGACGAGTGCGCCGCGCGCAAGGGGCCAGCTCAATCCAAGAATAAGCCCGCTCACCGTGAGCAAAAGCAGAACCGCGCTGAGTGCAGCGCCCCGGCGATTCACGGGACGTTCCGGAGTCGGACCCGAAAGAAAAGACTGTCCGGCGGAGCAGCGGCCGCCCGGCCAAAACCAACCGCCAACTCAGCGTCCGGGATGGCCCGGACCCACCCGCTCATCTCGCGGACCTGATCCGGCCGGAGGACCGGGGCGCCGCCCGTGCCCCAATACTCGAGCGCGAGACCGGACGCGGCGAGCGGACCTGCCACGGGCTGAACGACTGCTCCGCTGGAAACCCCGCGGGCCCCAAAGACGAGCGCGGCTCCACTCGAATACGATTCGAACGCCATCACCTCGAACGTCCTCACTGGGGTCGGAGCGGCGGCGCGCCAGCGCGTGATCGTGCTCGGCGGCAGTGAGGTGGAGAGCAGAAGCGAAGGGGCGCCGTCGGGACAGGTTCCGGCGCCGACCGCCACGATCGGCAGCGGCAGCCATGCATTGACCATAGCAGTCGAATCGCCTTCAAGATAGAGGAGCAGGCTGTCCCGTCCGGGCACGGGCTGGCGCTCCGCGAACCAGCGACTCGAATCGGAGGCGACCTCCACCGTGTCGGGGGCAAGCCGGCAGGCGAGGCCCGTCGCTCGCATCGCGCGGGTGACGACTCCAGTCGAGCCAAGCGAATCCACATCGCTCCCGCCCAGCGAATCCCACCCGACGCTCCAGAGCTCGCGGTCCAGTACGGCTGCCACAGTCCGCAGGGTCTCCGCAGCGCCGGCCCGTTCGAGCCTTCCCCGCGCCTGGCGCGCGATGTCGGCGAGGAGCGTCATCGAGAGAACGACGATCCCGGCCGTGATCGTGAGCGTGATCAGCACTTCGACGAGGGTCATCCCGCGGCGGTTCATCTCAGCGGCACCGGATGGAAAGTGAGATGGAGTCGACCCGGCCCCGCGGCCACGCCATGGCGACCGCGACGTCCGTCTGGGCCGCGTCCCCGGTAGCCCACCACCGCTCGATCAGTCCGTCCGGGTGATTCACCTGCCCCGCCGGCGGGACGCGGCAGCTGGGCCGCCCGTCGAGATAGAGGGCTCGAAGCGCTTCGAGGCGGGACGCGGACCGGCCGCCAACCCTGGCTGCGGTCTGGCCGAGCCGGACGGCCCGCGCGAGCCCAGTCGTGGCGCCGGTAAGCGCGCTGGCCCCGATTCCAAGGACAACCAGCGCGATGATTACTTCGAGAAGAGCTGCGCCCGTCTTCGTACGCATGATCGGAATGTCGGGCTCCCGGGGCGCGGGCGCCTAACCGTTCGGCTGCCGGGTGGGTTCGAGAAAACGCGTGTTCGGGGAGTAACCAGCGCCCTGCGAAGACTTAGGCCAGGCCGTACCGGCGCAACTTGTAGAAGAGCGTCCTCAAACTGACCTTGAGCAGCTTGGCCGCTTCGCGCCGGGTGCCACTGCTCGCTGAAAGGGCGCGGAGAATGATCTCGCGCTCGAATGCCTCCACTTGAGGCTTGAGGGCGAACTCACTCCCGCCGGTCCCGTTCCCACGCCCGACGGTGACGAGCACCGGAAAGTCGGAGCGGTCGAGCTTCCCTGAAGGGCTCAGGATCGAAGCCCGCTCCACGACCTGCCGAAGCTCGCGGACATTGCCCGGCCAGCTATATGCCTGGAGGGCCGCGAGCGCCTGCGGCGTGATGCTGATTGGGCGACCGGTCTTGCCGGCGACTTGCTGGACGAAGTGAGTGACCAGCGCCGGGATGTCGTCGCCGCGGTCCCGCAGGGCCGGCAGGTCGAGCACGGTGGCCGAGAGTCGCTGGGCCAGCTCGGGACGGAAGCGGCCGTCCACGACGAGCTTTTCGAAATCGGTTTCGGTGGTGGCCATGACTCGAACGTCGGAGTCGGCGATATAGGCGGCGGTGCCGTTGCCGTTGGGGCGGGTCACCAGCCGCTGAAGCAGCCGGGCCTGACTCGCCGGCGACAGCGCAGTGACCTCCTCGAACAGCAGCGTGCCCCGGCTGGCCGATCGCCACAGCGCCTGCGGATCGCCGGCGGCGGGCATTGGATCCAGATCGCCGTCGGCGCCGAAGAGGTCGGGGGTCGCGACACAATCGACCGCGACGAAAGCGGCGTCGCCCCGGCGGCTGAAGCGGTGCATCGCGCGGGCGAGGAGACCTTTGCCGGTCCCCCGCTCGCCGGTGATCATGATCGAGGAGTCCGAGGCGGCCGCGCGGGCGGCGACCTCGAGCACGGTCCGCATCCGCGGATCCTCGGCGACCACCATCGGTTCCAGACCCTTCGAGCCTAACGTCGCCCGGAGAGTATTCACCTCGTGGCGGAGGCGTTCTCGTTCGTCGGCCTGGCGGAGGGAGAGCAGGACCTCGTCGGGCAAGCAGGGCTTGCGGAGGTACCCGTCTGCGCCTTCGCGGAGCGCCGAGGCGGCCGAGGCGGCTTCACTCGGGCCGCCGGTGACCAGGATCACGCCGGTGCCGCCGCCGGCCCGATAGCGCCGCAAGAACGAGAGCCCGCCACCGTTCGGCAGGCTCAGGTCGCAGAGAATCGCCCGAATCCCGATGGCTTGGGCCTCGACCAGCGCCGCGTCCGGATCGCGCCGGGAGAAGACCTCGTAGCCGGCCTCCTCCAGGTGAGGTGCGACCGTATGACGAAAGGTTTCGTCCGCGTCGAGGAGGAGGATGCGCATCAGGAGCAGACGATCACGCCGTCGAGCGTGCTGGCCACGCCGCCACCGACCTGGACCTGACACTCATCCAGAGCCGACGCGATGCTGGTGTTCGTGATGGTGGCCGAATACCCGGTGGCGCTGGCCGCAACGGCCGCCGAGTTACCCGGCGAGAAGGTGTAGTTCGTCGCCGCCTGAAGCTGCGCCAGCGTGGCGAACGTGCTGTAGTCGGCCGTGTACGCCTCCTGAGCGGTCATGATGTTCCTGAGGTCGCTTCGGATCGAGGCAAGCTTGGCCTTGTCTTTTGTCGCTGCGAACTTCGGGATCGCAATCGTCGCCAGCAGGCCAATGATCACGACCACGATCAACAGTTCGATCAGCGTGAAGCCGGCAGCTTTGTTTTTCATGGCTCCTCCGTCAATCAAAGGGTTCGGATCGTTTCACACATTTGGCCGCCGGTACTGCGTGAGCTCGGGGAAGCGGCGGCGGTTACCGCCGCTCCGCCCTGCGCAAGCTCACGAACAGACAATCACACCATCGAGGGTCGACGCGACGCCGGCGCCGACTTGGACCTCACACTGGTCGAGCACCGACGTGATGGTGGTGTTGGTGATGGTCGCCGTGAAGCCGCTCGCCGCCGCCGCCGCCGCACCGGTGTTGCCCGAGGAGAGCGTGTAATTGCTCGCCGCTTGGAGTTGGGCATAGGTGCCGTAGGTGGAATAGTCGGAGAAGTAGGCTTCTTCAGCGGTCATCATGTTCCGAAGGTCGGTCTTGACAGAGGCCAGCTTGGCCTTGTCCTTCGTGGCGGCAAACTTCGGGATCGCAATCGCGGCAAGAATGCCGATGATGACTACGACGATCAACAGCTCGATCAGGGTGAAACCTCGGGTATCCTTGCGCACAACCTTCCTCCTTAACTTGCCGTTTGTAGGGTCCAGTATCTTCACTGGCGTGGGAATTGTGAACGGTCCAGCTGGTGCTTCGCCAAGTGGGTGGAGGCCGGCGTCTGCCGACATCCACCCCCCCGGAGACTGCGTGTTACGAGCAGACGATCACGCCGTCGAGCGTCGAGGTGACGCCGCCGCCAACCGCCACCTGGCACTGGTCGAGCACCGAGGTGATAGAGCTGTTGGTGATGGTCGCAGTGAAGCCGCTCGCCGAGCCGGCTGCCGCACCGGCGTTGCCGGACGACATGGTGTAGTTGCTGGCCGTCTGAACCTGCGCCAAGGAGCCGTAGGTTGCGTAGTCAGAGAAGTAAGCCTCCTCGGAGGTCATGAAATTCCGAAGATCGGTCTTGACTGAGGCCAGCTTGGCCTTGTCCTTCGTGGCCGCGAACTTCGGGATCGCGATAGCCGCGAGGATGCCGATGATGACGACGACGATCAACAACTCGATCAGGGTAAAGCCCTTGCGATTTCCCATTTGTACTGCCTCCGGGTGGGTGTGACTGCACCTGCATTATTCAGCGAACTTGCGCGTTTGGCTCGTCCGGTAAGCTATTGAGCAACGTTGGTGCCACCTAGACCTTAAACGCGTAAGACGTTACCTATTAACGCGTTCCACCATTATTGCAC
>JBDTOH010000188.1:0-9896 GCA_039933355.1 Gemmatimonadota bacterium
GATCGTGACGAATGACTTCGGGCGCCCCCAGCCGAGCTGAAGCATCGGGCCGGCCACGATGCCGCCCTTGCGGTGCGGGAACACCGCGATCATGGTCGCGATGATGGCCGGCGCGTTGCCGACCGGATCGTCGGGGAAGAGGAGCCGTCCGATAGAGCCGTCATGGAGGCTCCCGCGAAGCTTGTCCACGTCCACGGCCACGTTGATCCCGACGATACCGCCGACGCCGTTCAGCGTTAGGCCGAGGAAGAGCTCGATCGCGGGGTCGAATTGGGCTGAGAGGATGAGAACGAAGTCCCAGCCGTCGTCGGTCTCGCGAAGGAGGCCGGCCGCCTTGATCTGGATCCCCTTACCGCAGGCCGAGAGCGCGGCCTCGAGGACGCCGGCGTAGGTGCGGTGCGGGGGATCGAAGAAGAAGAACCCGCCACCCTTGATCGGGCCAATGTCGATCGAGACGCCGATGCCTTTGGGCGGCACAAAGCCGAGGCTGATGTCTCCGCCGGGGCCGAGATTGCCGTGCACGGGCGGTGTGCCCGGCGCCGCATCCTTGGACGAGGGCAGGGTCCAGGCGACCTTCGCGCCGATCCCGTCCACGGCAATCTTGAACGCCGAGCCGAACGCGACGCCGAACGCCACGACGACGGCGAGGGTTGCCGCGGCACCGTGGCCGGTTCCCTCGATCGCGAGCGCGATGGTGACGCTCCGGATCTGGAGCACGGAGATCGACTTGTTGACCGGGATGGTGACCGTCATCCCGGCGCCGCCCGTGAAGGCCAGGTTGCCCTTGGAATCGACCGAGAGGTCGACGTCGAAGGTGAACTTGGCCCCGCCGGAGGGCAGCACCGAGCCGATAAAGCCGAGCGAGCCCTGGGGGATGACGACTGCGCCGCCCCCGATGGCGAACCGGAAGCGGACCGGGTCCGCGAACTCGAACCCGGTCACGAACGTGCCGATCTCGAGGTGCACGCCGTCGTCGGCTCCGATCGTTAGGTGGTCGGCCGCCTCCTGCTTGCGGCGGAGTTGGAGCTTCGCGGTGGTGTGGGAGAGGCCAGTCGTGACGAACGAGGGGTCGCCGATGAAGGCTTCGAGCGCGTCCGGCGAATCCGCCTGGGCGAAGATCTCGAGGTGGTCGCTCACCGGGAACGTGAGCCCGGCGCCGAGATCGAGCGCGAAGAGCATTCCCCAGCCGCCGTCGGCAGGCGGGACGACGATCGCACTCAGGCCCGCGTGCTCCTCGACGACGCCGTCGCGGTGGGTTAACCGGAGGGTCGCCATCCGCTGCAGCGCGTGGGTGATCAGGGGCTGCGCGGGATTGGGCTCGGAATCCCAGCCGAATAGGATGTCGGTCCGCCAGGGCTTTCCCGCGCTGTCGAGCAGCGGCAGGGTCCGGCCGATGAACAGCATCACCGCGCCGAGGATGAGCGACCAGTTGTCGGCTTTGGCGGCGTCGTCGGCCGGATGTCCGAGCAGGAAGCTGCCCCACTCGTCTCCCGAATTCGCGAGCTCGGTAAAGAGCAGGCGGTCGTTGGAGATGAGGTGGAACGCCTGGAGGACGGCCAGCGCTTCGGGCGTCCGGCGGCGGAGGCGGTCGAGGGCGATGATGTCGAGATACGTGGCGAGCAAGTTCCAGGCGTCGTCCACGCTGTCCACGTGGTTGATCTCCTGGACGAGCGAGACCAGCGTGATCATCGCGTCCGAGAGCTCGCGGAGCAGGACCAACGGATCGCTGCCGGTGCCCTGCTGAGTCTCCGCGTTGGTGCGGACCTGATCGAGCGAGGTCGCCGCGGCCTGGGAGGCGACCGGGCTTCCGGGCGGCGGGGGGAGCCCGGCCCGGGCCAGCAGCGCGTCGCGCGCGTCCGGATCGCCGAGCACCTGCGCGGTCTCGTGGCCGAGGTCCGCGAGAAAGTGCGCGAGGCCGGTGAGGAGATCGTTGGCCATGCGTCAGGCCCCCGGACCGACCGCGGCCGGGATCGGCACGGGGTCGGGCTCCAGGCGGGTCTCGTCGACGACGTAGGCGTCGCCCTTCTCGTTAGGCTCGGGAATCGGCCGGAGCGAGTAGAGCGACTGGGTGACGTGGATCCCGTCGCCGGCCGTCTTGAACGTGATCAGCCCGACGTTGTTGAGGAACTGGAGACCCCGGTTGGCCATCACCGTCGTGAGCGCCTGGACGTGCATCGCGACCGCGTCGCCATAGTGGTGGACGGCGTCGGTGCTCGCGGGGAAGTCGCTCGCGGGTGCAACCGGCCGCACCGCCACCGGGCGATCGGCGGGGGCGCGGACGTCCGTAATCGGCGAGGTGCGCCAGATCCACTCCGGCGGGCGGGTCACCGGATGGACGGCGCGGAACATCTCGTTCGAGAGGAGCACCGGGCCGGTCTGGACCCGGATCCGAACGAGCGGCGGCTCGAGGTCCAGGTCGCCGACGACCGGTGGGAGCGTGGCGTTCCAGCCTAACCGGATCATCGGCGTGCCCACCTTCTGAAGCCCGGTCGCCATGCCGTTGTACAGCATCAGATTGCGGACCAGGCCCGGGTTCGTGTTGCCGGGGATCGCGGTCCACGCGTTCCGGGCGGAGCTCGACGTGAAGTGGATGATCCGGCTGGTGCGGAGGGTCCCTCCTCCCAGGCTGTCGTTCCCGGTCCAATCCATCGCGTACGCGGCGCCGAAGTGGACGTCACCGCCGAGCACCACGACGCGGGTGTAGTGCGACAGGCGCTCCAGGAGGCGTTCGAAGGCGACCGGATGCACGCTCCAATGCTCGACGTCCCAATACTGCTGGCTGCTCGGCCGGCCGTCCGGGAGACCGGTCACGGCCTCTTCGTTGGCGCGCTCGGTCTTGGAGCGAATCATCGAGACGAGGTCGTACTTGGAGGTGAGGATGGCGCTCCCGATCTCGTTGAACAGAGGCGGCCCGAACACCGGTGCCGGCGAGACGACCACGAGCACGTGGCCGTCGGGCAGGTCTTCCTTGGGGAGCTGGTGGTCGAGCGCGTCGGCGGTGAGGAGGCCGGGCGGCGCGGTGGGGCCGTCGTACTGGCGGCGGGTCCGGGTGTCGAGGACCCGAACCTTGTGGACCGGACCCTCGACGACGAAGGAGAAGTCGAACTTGGGCTGGGCGCCGGGGACCAGGCCGTACACGTCGTCGATGTCGGCGATCGCGCTCGCATCGGGCAGCCCGCCGGTCCAGCTTGGCCCGAACATCTTCGCGACGGCGGCAAGCACCTTCGTATGGTCGGCATCGGTCGTCCACGCCACCGGGTCGTCACCCCACGCCTGGCAAACCGTGTAGGCGGCGAGCGCGTTGCGGATGAGCGAGCGACCGAACGGATTACCTAACGTGGCGGCCTTGAGCCCTCCGGCGAGAAACCAGTCGTCGGTGACGTCATGGTCGTCGGTGATCATGTAGGTCGGCACGTTCGCGAGGAGCCGGCGCACCTTCGCCACCTCCCGGCGATACGAGTCGAGCAGCTCCTTCTCGGCGAGGAACCCCTGGCGGGCGTAGAGGAGCGCGGTGCGGGCTTCCGGGGTCGAGCCGTAGAGGGGTGTGGTCACGTTCGGGGGGGCATCGGGCGATGCGAAGAACAGCACGGTCGGCGCGGTGTCGGGCGAATGGGTCGCGTCGTCCTGCAGCTGGGCCTTGAGCGTGTCGTCGATGCCCTCGGGCGTCGTGGAGGCGACACCCAGCACCGGCCAGACCATGGGATTCCACGCGATGCAATACATGGCGAGGTACTCGCCGAACCCGATCAGGTGGCTCGCCGCCTCTTCCGAGGAGAAGTGGGCCAGGCCGGTGGTCTTCTGGCGGAAGCCCGCCGGGAGCTCGAGCGTATTGACCTTGAGCGTGCCGGAGCCGACCGGCATCGGAATCTCTTCGACGCCGATGTCGCCGCCCGGGCCGGACACGAGATCGATGGCGAGGCTGTTGAGGCCAGGCAGCAGCGACCCGGCGACGTCGTCGGCATAGATCTGATCACCCGTGAGGAACAGCATGTGCGGCCAGCCGGTGGTCGCGCTGTCGAGATCGTCGATGTAGTCGTCGATGTACTTGAGGGCCGGGTCACCGTCGCCGTGCGGCTTGCGGCACGACGCGTGGACGATGACGAGCTCGTCGAGCGCGGCCGGACAGGTAACAAACGAAGGAAGCTGCCCGTCGGCGTAGCCGATCGCGCAGACTTCGACCGTCTCACTGGCCGGCAGCTTGGTGCCGTAGCCGGGCAGAGTGGAATCGCTCAGGAAGCCGAGGTCCTTGAGCGACTGAGCGCCGCCGCCGGCGGGCGTGATGCGGATGTCGTACGAGTACCGATGGCCGGGCAGCAGCGGGTTCGGGCCGGGCAGGCTCGCGGTGACGAGGGTCGCGTGGAAGTTGACGCCGAAGCGCGTGGTGCTCGCATCGGCGGTCGCCATGGTTGCCGGAGGATTGGCGGCGTCCACAACGCCATCGTAGAGCGACAATCGGATGTCGGCTTGCTGGCTCGTCGCAATGAATACGGACACATTCCGCGTCTCGACGCGGCGTAAAATCGGTCCGATCAAGACGAGCGGAAGAGCCACGCGTTACTCAGTGGAAAAGGATTGAACCACGGTACGGTTTCGGTTTGTGACTGTCAAGCACATTGTTCCGAGCGGAGCGACGAATCTGGATCGGCAGGACAGGTCGACCCGGGTACGCACTTGCGCGCCACTTTGTCGCTGCTGATCTTCGCCCTATTCCATATATCGAAAGTTGGAGACCAATGCCGCCACGCTCGACGGTGCTCCGCGTTTTCCTCGTTGCCTCCTGCATCGCGGGGCCGTCGGCGGCGCAAACTCCCGACCCCGGATGGGACGTGACCAAGGCCCGCGGTAACCCCAAGGAGATCGACTTCACCACCGCCGAAGGGACGTGGATGTCTACCGACATCACGCCCGACGGGCGCTGGATCGTCTTCAATCTCCTCGGCCATGTGTACCGGGTCGCCGCGAGCGGCGGTCAGGCGGAATGTCTCACCGACGGAACCGGCATCGCGGTGAACTTCCATCCGCGGCTCTCACCGAATGGGAAGACCATCGCGTTCATCTCCGACCGGAACGGCCAGAACAACATCTGGCTCATGGACCTCGACGGCAAGAACGCGCGCGCGGTCACCCAAGAGCTGACGGGCCGATTCCTCGAGCCGACCTGGTCGCCCGACGGGCGCTACATCGTCGCGCGGCACATCGTGGCCGCGAATCTCTTCGGCGTCTCGATCATGATGGTGCACAAGGACGGCGGACAAGGCACCACGCTGGTCAAGATCGAGAACAATCTCTTTCCCGGCGGGCCTAAGATCTCCCCCGACGGTCGCTACCTCTACTACCAAACGTCGCTCGGCCCGGTAAACGGCTACTTCAGCCGCAACGACGTCCTGATGGGCGACGTCCAGATCAAGCGGCTCGATCTCGTGACCGGCCGGACCGACGACATCACGTCGGGACATGCGCAGCAGCAGGATCACGGATCGAGCGGGGGCGGCTACGCGGTCGAGCTTTCCCCCGACGGGCAGCAGCTCGCCTTTGCGCGGAAGATGCCCGACGGCCTGATCAGCTATAAGGGCAAAGTGTTCGGGCCGCGGACGGCGCTCTGGATCCGGGACCTCAAGACCGGCGCCGAGCGGTTGGCGATGGATCCGATCGAGGTGGACTTCACCGAAGGGCTGGGCCCCATCGATCAGACGCTGCCCGGCTACCGGTGGACCGCAGACGGCAAGTCGATCGTGCTCTCGCAGGGCGGCAAGATTCGGCGACTCGATGTCGCGAGCGGCGCCGTCACCACGATCCCGTTCACGGCGCGCGTCCATCGGATCGCGTCCGAGCGGGTGGTGCCGTCACACAAGCTGTCGGACGGGCCGGTGGAGATCAGGTTCCCCCGATGGCACACCGTCAGTCCGGACGGCCGCACGCTCGCGTTTCAAGCGGTGGGGCGGATCTGGCTCATGGATCTCCCCTCCGGCGCTCCGCACCGCCTAACGGCGAGCTCGTTCGAGCCCTTCGAGTATCAGCCGGCTTGGTCGCCGGATGGGAAGTCGATCCTGTTCGCGTCCTGGGACGACAAAGAGCGGGGCGCCGTCTGGCGGGTCGCCGGCTCCGGTGGCACGCCGGCCCGGGTGACGCCCGAAAGCGGTGAGTACCTCGAGCCGGTATGGTCCCCCGACGGGCAGAGCATGGTCGTGGCCCGGGGCGCCGGGGCCACGGCCCGCGGGCAGGGCTTGGCCCGAAGCAACTACTGGGACTTGGTGTCCGTGCCGCTCGGCGGCGGAGCGGAAACGGTATTGGGGAGAGTGGACGATGCCGTGCGGGCGTCGTTCGCCAAGGACCGGGTGTTCTTTACCGAGGCCGCGCCCCGGGGCCGGCTCCTTGTCTCGACCAGAATGGATGGAACCGATCGCCGGGAGCACGTCAAGCTGATCAACGTGATCGAGGCGGTGGTGTCTCCGGACGGAGAGTGGGTCGCACTCTCGATCGGCGGCAATGCGTTCGTGACCCCGCTCTCGGCCACGGCCTATGCCGCGGCAGTGCCGGAGGTCGGCAGAACCGGAGGCGGGCTTCCGGTTACCCAGCTCTCGAGCATGGGCGGGCTCTTTCCGCGCTGGCGAGGGCCCGGCACCGTGACGTTCGGTAACGGGGTCCAGCTCATCTCCTATTCGCTGAGTACGAAGCGGGCCGACTCGACGACCATCAAGCTGACGGTGCCGCGGGATATTCCCACCGGGTCGATTGCGATTACGAACGCCAAGATCCTAACGATGGAGAATCGCCAGGTGATTCCGCGGGGAACGGTCGTGATCAAGGCCGGCCGGATCACCTGCGTCGGCAGCTGCAGCACCGCCGGGGTCGATCGCGTGGTGGACGTCGCGGGCAAGACCGTCATGCCCGGCCTGGTGGACATGCATGCCCACCACCACTCCGAGCAGAACGGGGTCGAGCCGGTCCACGACTTTCAGGGAGCGATCTACCTCGCCTTCGGTGTGACGACTACGCTCGACCCCGCGACCCAGTCGATGAACGCTTTCCCGCAGGCGGAGCTGGTCGAGGCCGGCGGGAGGATCGGGCCGCGCGACTTCTCGACGGCCGAGAACATGGTCGCGAGCGAAAACGCGTTCAGCAACGTGTTCGCCAACGCAGAGGAGGCTTATCAGGATGCGGCTCGGCGGGAGTCGTGGGGGGCGGTGGCGCTCAAGGAGTATCTCCAGCCCGATCGCCGCCGGCGCCAATGGGTGGTGGAAGCGGGCCGCCGGTTAAACATGATGGTGACGGCGGAGGGAAGTATCGACATCGATCACAAAGTCAGCATGGCGCTCGACGGCCATACCGGCTTCGAGCACCCGACCGCGCCGACTCCGCTCTACTCCGACTTCACCGGGCTGCTCGGCCGCCTCGGCTCGGCGTACTCGCCGACCATGCTGGTCGGCGGCCCGGGAGCGTGGAACGAGGAGTACTTCTGGCAGGAGAGCGACCTCTGGAAAGATTCCAAGCTCCGGCGCTGGACGCCGTGGCGCGAGCTGATCCCGCACACCCGCCGGCGGATCATGCGGCCTAAGACCGACTACAACTTTCCGCTGATGGCCCAGGGCGCGGCCGACATCGTGGCGGCGGGCGGTCTGGCGCCGATCGGCTCGCACGGCCAGCAGCATGGGATCGGGTCGCACTGGGACATCTGGATGTTCTCCGAGGCGATGGGGGCAATGGGCGCGCTGGAATCGGCGACGTTGCACGGGGCGAAGTTCATGGGGATGGACAAGGACATCGGGTCGCTCGCGGTCGGGAAGCTCGGCGATCTGCTCGTGCTCAACGGCGATCCGCTGGTGAATATCAGGAACTCCGCGGACATCCAGTACGTTATGAAGGCCGGCGTACTCTACAACGCGAACTCGCTCGACGAGGTGTGGCCGAAGCCGCGGAAGTTCGGCGACTACTACTGGTATGTGCCGGACGTGTACCGGTCGGATACGCGGCCGGTGGACTACTATGACAAGCGCTAGGATCGCTTGCGCTCAGCGGGGATCCAGGTGGTTGGAGGCGGATGCAGCGGATGGGCGGGCGTTGGCGAACGGATGAGCGGGTTGTCCACGCGTGGGTGCAACTGAGCGGGGACTTAGGAAGGTGGAGGCGGATGCGGCGGATTGCGCGGATACATCGGATCGCCCGGCCGAAGCGATTGGCGCGTCGATCACGCCACCGAAGGGGTGTTGCGGGTTACGAGGAGCTGCGATCCCGAGGGTGACCGAGAGATCCAGGCGGCGGCGCCGGGGAATCGCGAGCAAGACTGCACGCAGTTCTTTGCTCAGCGACAACGGCCGCCGATCGACGTCTTATGAGAGGATAGACCGATGACACTGGGGCTCGAGGGGCGTAACGTGGTGATCACCGGTGGCGGCGGCGCCCTCGGGCAGGCGGTCGTGCAGGCATTCGTCGAGGCCGGAGCGATCTGCCATCTGCCGGTGCACGGCGGGCCCGCGCCGGAGTCGGCAACTAGCATCAAGGTCACGCCCGGCGTGGATCTCAGCGATGAGCGGGCCGTCGAGGCGTTCTATGCGAGCCTGCCCTCGCTCGCCGCGTCGGTCCACTTGGCGGGCGGGTTCAAGGCCGCCCCGATCGAGGCGACCAGCCGGGCCGATCTCACCCACCAGGTCGAGACCAACCTCGTCACCGCCTTCCTGTGCTGCCGTGAGGCGGTCAAGGTCATGCGGAAAAGCGGTGGCGGTCGGATCGTGAACACGGGCTCCCGGGTGGTGGAGCTGCCGGCCGGCGGAATGGTGGCCTATGCGGCGTCCAAGGCCGCGGTGGCGGCGCTCACCCGCGCGCTCGCGGACGAGGTCAAGCACGACGGGATCTTCGTCAATGCCGTGCTGCCGTCGATCATCGACACGCCGGCCAATCGGGCCGGGATGCCGAAAGCAAACTTCGATCGCTGGCCCAAGCCGGCGGAGGTGGCGCAGGCCATCTTGTGGCTGGCGTCGCCGGAGAATGGGCTGACCTCGGGCGCGCTGATCCCGGTCTACGGGCAGGCGTAACCCGCGAAGGAAAGGCGACGAGGGCGAAAGGCGGTGCAATGGGCAGAGCCCGAACACAGCGAAGTAGATCCCGCTCCGCTTGGGATGACACCTCGAGTAACCTACGGGCGCCGCTTTGCCACCGCCCACGTGCCGATGATGTGGAAGCGGGCCGCTGTTCCTGCCCCCTCGATTCGGATCACCCCGGTCAGCGAGTCGCCCACCATGACTCCTTCGAAAGACATCGGAAGGCCCTGAAGGCCGTTCGGCTGAGTGAACTCGAGGCGGCCATTTTCGAAGGTGGCCGCGCTAGGCTCGCCGCCGACCCGGTTCGGGCCAAACACGAGCGTCGCGCCGACCTGCGGTGCCGGCGTGCCCGGCTTCACCTGAAGCTCCAGCACCGCCGGAAAGGGCGCGACGGTGGCTCGCCCGACCCAGCGTCCCGTTAGGCGCGACGGATCCGGTGCGGAACCCGGCGGCATCTCCGGTGGGCCGGGCAGGGGCGGTGGTGGTCCCGCCAGCCGGACCTGGCTTCCTCTGCGGGTGACCTCCGCGGCAATCTGCTGCAGCTCGGCCGCGTGGACCGAGTCGATGTCGGCGAGCACGGCCGTACTATCTCCTCCAGGAACGCCTTCGTCGTCTGCAGCCCGACCCGTGAGCCGGCGCGGCAAGCCGATCGGTGATCGGCCCGTGAGCGTCGAGTAGAACACGAGCGCAGCGAGATAGCTCCCCGCCGGGGTTGGATGCGAGCCGTCCTGGATGTAGAGCGGCAAATCGGGAATCCGGCGCCGGGACGAGTCCCAGGCAGCCGCAGCAGGGACGCCGAGCGCGCGAAGACTGTCCTCCGCGCGGTCGAACGCGATCGCGAGCCGAACCCGGTCGCCCGGT
>JBDTOH010000189.1:0-9873 GCA_039933355.1 Gemmatimonadota bacterium
CCTGGGCGTCCTTCCGATTCACCCACCAGGTGAAGTTGATCATCATCTTCTGAAAGACCCGCTCGAGGAAGGCGTAGTCGCCCTTCCCTCCCTGCTGCTTCCGATCGATCTGGAATACGCGGTACGCGGCCAATGCGTGGACCGGTGGATTGACGTCGCCGAAGGCCCACTCGTACGCCGGGAGCTGACCGTTAGGGTGCATGTACCATTCGCGGGCGAGCAGAATCAGCTGGTTCTTCGCGAACTCGGCATCGATCAGACTCAGCGCGATGCAGTGAAACGCCAGGTCCCACGCGGCATACCAGGGATACTCCCACTTGTCCGGCATCGAGATGATGTCGGCATTGTTGAGATGGACCCAATCGTGGTTGCGCCCGTGGAGGCGCTCGCGGGGTGGCGGAGGTTGGGCGGGATCCCCCTCGAGCCACTGCGGAATGTCGATATGGTAGAACTGCTTGCTCCAGATCATCCCCGCGAACGCCTGGCGCTGAATCCGTCGCTCGTCCACGTTGTCGATGCCGGTCTGCAGCTTCGCGTAATACTCGTCGGCTTCGTTGCGGCGGCGATCCACGAGCGTGTCGAAATCGGCGAACGAGCCGACCGACGTGTTCTTCGAGAGCCGAGCCCGGAACGTCAGGGACCGGCCGGCGGGCACAGTCGCGCGATACCAGGCGGCTGCTTTCGTGCCGCGTCCTTCGGGATTGACGGCGGCCAGGTTCTCGTGGATGACCCGCTCGTGAAAGGCGTCTTTGAAGTACTGGCCCGGGGCGGAGGCGCCGAACAGCTTCGGGCTGTTGGTCTCGTTGTCCGTCACGAGCACCGTGGGCGCGTCGCCGAAACGCATGAAGTAGGTGCCGAGGATCGGATGGCTCGCCTGCACCGTCGTCGGCGTCACCGTCTGGAGCACCGGCCGGGCCGGCTCCCGTCCCCACGACCACGTGTTCCGAAACCAGATGTGCGGAAGGACGTGAATCTCCGCGTCGTCCGGCCCTCGGTTCTCGACGGTGATCCGCATCAGGAAATCATGCGGGTCCGCCTTTGCGTATTCCACGGTGACATCGAAGTAGCGGTCGTCGTTGAGCAATCCGGTGTCGAGGAGATCGAACTCGGGCACCCCCGCGCCCCGTCTCCCGTTCTCGTCCACCAGCCACTGATAGGGGAACTCGGCCTGCGGGTACTTGTAGAGCATGGCGAGGTAGGAGTGCGTCGGCGTGGCGTCGAGATAGTAGTAGATCTCCTTGACGTCTTCGCCGTGGTTCCCCTGGCTGTTGGTCAGGCCGAAGAGGCGTTCCTTGAGGATTGGGTCTCGGCCGTTCCACAGCGCCAGCCCGAGACAAAGGCGCTGGTGGTGATCGGAAAACCCCGCGAGCCCGTCCTCGCCCCATCGATAGGCCCGGCTTCGAGCATGGTCGTGCGGGAAATAGTCCCACGCGCTCCCGTCGCGGCTGTAGTCCTCGCGCACGGTGCCCCACTGCCGCTCCGAGAGGTACGGTCCCCAGGCCTTCCAGTGGACAGTGCCGGAGTCGTCCTCCGCCAGGCGAGCGGCCTCGATGGAATTGGGGCGCATGCTTAAACAAGGCGGGAAGGTGGCAAGGCGGCAAGGCGGCAAGGCGGCAAGGCGCCCTCCTCTAGCGACCTTCCGTCCCAAACGTGATCTTCTCCGGAACCTTTTGCCATCTCGTTGCGTTTCTTGTCATATCCCAACCCGGCCGAACATGACTGCGATCGACATTGCGGGTGCCGCAGTTCGCGTGGTGGCGGCCTACTTGGTCGTCGGGGCCGTGTTTGCGGGCTGGTTCGTGACGACGGGCGCCGGGCGGCTGGACCCGGCGGCGGCCAAGGGGTCGGTGGGGTTTCGTCTCCTCATAACTCCCGGCGCGATGACGCTCTGGCCGGTTCTGCTGTGGAAGTCGGTTCGGGCGCCTCATCCCATGCCGCAGTCACCGGACCACACGCCGTGAACCGGTCTCTCCGGCAGGCCCACCGACGGGCGGCGTGGCTCATGGTTCTGGTCGGGCCCGCCATCGTGGCGGCGCTGATCACAGCCGCGTTGCAGCGTTCCCCAACGCGTCCCCCTCCGGTTCAGCTCGTCGCCCCCGCCCGGCCGCCGCGATGAGCGTCCGCTATGTCGCCGTGAACTGGAACCGGCAGAAGCGGATCTACGACCTGACGCTCGTCCTTGCCGTTCTCGGCTCGATGACCCTGTTCGCGGTCGTCACGGCGGTGGCCCACCCGGACGCCACCATCGAGACCATGCTGATCCGCGGACTCGGCTTCACCGCGTTTCTGCTCCTGGTGCTGATCCTGTCGATCGGGCCCGCGAGCCGGCTCGACCGCCGGGTTCTTCCCCTCCTCTATAACCGGCGGCATCTCGGGGTCACGCTCGCCATCCTCGCGCTGGCCCATGCGGGATTCACCGTCGTGCAGTATCACACCGCCGGCACGTTGAACCCGTTCGTGAGTCTCCTCACGTCGAGCGGGCGCTACGAGTTCAGCCTTCGATTCCCATTCGAGGTCTTCGGCCTCGCCGCCCTGGCGGTGATCTGGATCATGGCGGTCACCAGCCACGACTACTGGCTCTCCGCGCTCAGCCCGCCGGTCTGGAAGCGGCTTCACATGCTGGTGTACGTCGCCTTCCTCGCGCTGCTCGCGCATGTCGGCCTCGGGCTCCTGCAGGCGGATCCGAATCCGGTCCTCATCGCGGTGGTCGCTGCGAGCACGGTGCTCGTGGGCGCGCTTCACCTGGCTGCGGCACTTCACGAGCAACCGGCCGACCGCGCTCCGGCCGGCACCGAGCCGGACTGGGTCGCTGTCTGTAACGTGCACGAGATCGTCGAGGGACGGGCCCGGATCGGGCTGGTCGGCGGGGAGCGAGTCGCGGTGTTCCGGCACGGCGGCCGGCTCTCCTGCGTCTCCAACGTCTGCAAGCACCAGAACGGACCGTTAGGCGAGGGCCGGATCGTCGACGGGTGCATCACCTGTCCGTGGCACGGCTATCAATACCGTCCAGAGGACGGCCGCTCGCCGCCGCCTTTCAACGACCGGATCGCGACGTACGATCTCCGCATCGCGGGGGGGACCGTTCTCGTCCGGTCGAAGCCGCACGCCCCCGGCACCCGGGTCGAGCCGGTCGCCATTCCCGAGGGGATATGAAGCGCCCGGGAGAGGACGATTTTTACGTCGGCTACGCACCGACGGCCCCGGCCGGGCTGGCTGGTGTGGTCCGCAAGCGGGTGACGATGGTGGTGGTGGCGGCGGCGGCCGTGATCGCCGCGCTCGCGGCGGCGCAGCGCCACTTTGCACCGGCGACCTTCGAATACGGCGTCGAGCGGAGCGTCGTGGGCGTCATTCAGGAGCACCCCTATCCCGTGATCCGCGTGCCTAACGTGTCCGGCCCCGATTCCACCGGCTGGGTCACCTATCTGTTGGGCGCGGCCGGCAAGCATGGCGCTGGACCCGATGTGAACGGCCGCGACGGTACGTGGACCCGCCTCGAAGGCTCGCTCGCGCACCGAGGAAACGATGCCCTCCTCGAGGTCGCACGGATTGCGCCGGCGGCCGCCCCGGCCGGCCGGACGGCGCTTCAACCGGCACAGGAAGAGCTCGGAACCGAAACCCTGATCGGCGAGGTCGTCGACGGCAAGTGCTATCTCGGCGTCATGAACCCCGGTGCTGGCATCACTCACCGCGGTTGCGCAACTCTTTGCCTCCGCGGCGGGATTCCGCCGCTGTTCGAGGTCCGCACCGGCGCCGGTGAGCCCCGGACACTTCTGCTGGTCGATGATCAGGGGCGGCCGCTCACCGATCGGCTCGCCGGTTGGATCGGCTCGCCGGTCCAGATCCGCGGACGGCTGACCCGCGAAGGCGATCTCGTCTTCCTCTGGGCCGACCCGGCCACGTACGAGCGAGCCGAGCGATGAGAGGATCGGAAGTCGGCCATCGGAAGTCGGAAGTCGGGGAGCGCCTCGACCGGGCCGACGCGCCTAACGATGGCCCTGCCACGAGCGAATACCCGCCGCATCCGCTCGCCCTGCCGGACACCGTGATCGACGGGGGCAGCTATCAGGTCCGCTTCGCCCGGACCGCCGAGGATCTCGACCGGATCCTGCGGCTTCGGTTTCAGATCTTCAACCTCGAGCTGGGCGAAGGACTCGACGAGGCCTATCGGACCGGGAAGGATGAGGATCTGCTCGACGCGCAGTTCCATCACCTGATGATCGTCAGCCGCGCCACGGGTGACGTGGTCGGGACCTACCGGATGCAGACGTCCGAGATGGCCGACCAAGGACCCGGGTTCTACTCCGACGGCGAATTCGACCTGGAGCCGCTGCCGGCGGACGTGCGCCGGTCCGCCGTCGAGATCGGGCGCGCCTGCGTGGCCAAGGACCACCGCAACGGCCGCGTCCTCCAACTTCTCTGGCGCGGCCTGGCGACCTATCTCGCCTGGAACCGGAAGCAGGTGCTCTTCGGGTGCTGCTCACTCACGACCCAGGATCCCGCGGTCGGACTCTCGGTCCAGCGCCACCTCGATGAGAACGGGCACCTCCATCCCGAGGTCGCGGTCGGGGTGCTTCCCCAATGCCGCTGCGACCTGGTGCCCGGGACGGAGTTGCCCCCGCCCCACGTGCCCGCGCTGTTTCAAGCCTATCTTTCACTGGGCGCGAAGGTGATCAGCGCGCCCGCCATCGATCGGGACTTCAAAACGATCGACTGGCTCGTGATGTTGGATGTACGGACCATCGACCCTACGACATACCGATTCTTCTTTCGTGACCTTTCCGAGCTCTAACGTCAAGCAGGACGTCCTCGGTACCGACCTCTCCCGCGACGTGGCGCCACTCGCCCGCCCCGGCGGGTTGCGTCCGTTCGTCCGGCTCGCCCTCGTCGCGCTCTGGACCCTCGGCTGCATCACGGTCCTCTGGGCAGGCCGGCTCGCGCTCCTCGTGGCGCCGAAGCGCTGGCCTCGGTGGCGAAGCTGGGTCGTGCGGCGGTGGGCGCGCGGCCTCGCGGCGCTCGTCGGCATGGACGTGACCCTGAAGGGTCCGATCCCAAAGCCGCCCTTCTTCCTGGTCGCCAATCATCTGAGCTACGTCGATATCATCCTCCTGTTCGGGCACCTCGACTGCGTCTTCGTCTCGAAGCACGAGGTACGGTCGTGGCCGGCCATTGGATTCCTGACCCGCTCCGTGGACACTATCTTCGTCAACCGGGACCGGCCCCGGGACGCGGTGCGGGTGATCCGACAGGTCGGGCGGGCGATCGGGGCCGGAGACGGTGTCGTGGTTTTCCCGGAGGGAACCAGCTCCGCGGGTGGCGACGTTTATCCCATGAAGCCAGCGCTGTTCGAATGGGCGGCTCGGACCGGCTATCCGGTCCACGTGGCGGCCATTCGGTACGAGTGCGATCCCGAGAGCCCTCCGGCCTGGCAGGCGGTGAGCTGGTGGGGCGACACGCCGTTCGCGCCTCACGTGATGCAGCTCTTGAGACTGCCCGGATTCTGCGCCGAGGTGACCTTCGGCGAAACGCCGGTCAGCTCGGAGGACCGAGGCGAGCTGGCTCGATTGGCCCAGGCTGCGATAGCGGAGCTCTTTGTCCCGATGGTCTCGAAGGAGATAGTCCCAGGATGAACGACCGGAGCACCGCCGTCAGCGCCAACCGCGAGCTGCTCGATCAAGGCCGAGCCCTGCTGGAGCAGCTCACCGACGCCGACTACGCCTCGCCGCGCCATGGCTGGTCGCCGGTCGGGGCTCAGTACCGGCACGTCCTCGAGCACTATCAGTGCTTCTTGGCCGGCCTGGACCGGGCGCTCGTGGACTACGACGGGAGGAACCGCAGCGAGGCGATCGAACAGCAGCGAACGGTCGCGCTCGAGGTGACCGAGACGATCCGCCGGGCGCTGGAGTCGTTACTCGTGATCGAATCGGACCGCGACGTCGCGGTTCAGATGCAGTGCTCCGCCGACGTCTCCATGCCCGAGCGGCATCGGTCTTCAACCGGACGCGAGCTTCAGTTCCTGGTGTCGCACACCGTCCACCACTACGCATTGATCAAGCTGCTGCTCGAGCGAGACGGCATCGGCACCGAGCCAGGATTTGGAACCGCCCCATCCACGCTCGCCCACTCCCGCACCGCGCCTTCGTGTGCACGCTGAGCTGGCGTCCCGAGCGCGACGGATATGTCCTTCTCTTCAATCGTGACGAGCGGCGGGCCCGCGCCCCGGCCCTCCCGCCAGAGCGACGAGTGCGTGCAGGGGTCTCGTATGTCGCGCCGATCGACGGCGACCACGGCGGCACCTGGGTCGGCGTCAACGAGTCAGGCATAACGACCGGCCTGCTCAACCGCTATCAAGCTCGAGCCGACACCTCCCGGACCCCACCTGTGAGCCGCGGACTGCTCGTCGCGGAGCTGCTCGACTCGGCTTCCGTGGCGGAAGTCGCCAACCGGCTTCGGAATCGTTCGCTCGCTCCGTTCCAACCGTTCATCATTGCCTCGGTCGAGACCGGCGCTCCGGTCGCGCTGTTCGACTGGGACGGTAGCCGACTGGTCGAAAGCAGCGTAACCGAGCCCGGAATCGTGCGGGTCAGCTCCGGCGTCACGCAGAGCGAGGCTGACCGAAGCCGCCGAGCCGTTCTCGCGCAGCTGATCGCGGACGCGGGCGGCCTCACCGAAGCGGTCCTCGTCGAGCTCCATCGAAGCCACCTCCCCGAGCGAGGCCCGCTCTCCGTCTGCATGCACCGGGAGGAAGCGTCCACAGTTAGCCGCACGCTGATCCGGGTCACTGGCGATACGGCCGAGGTGGAATATGTGCCGGGTCCCCCGGGCGAGACGGAGCCGCTTCCGGCCGTCGTGCTGGCAAGGCGGCAGCGATAATGGAACGGCGCGGCCGAGCCGGCCGGTCCAGAGCCACGTCTCGGCTGGGCTTGTGGATCATCGGGATCTACATCGCGCTGCTTGTGGCATCCAAGGTGGACCGGAGCCGGCGTCCGCTGGAGGAACCTCTCGACTCCGGTGAGCGGGTTGCGACCGTGCGCGGAGTGGATGGCGACCGCCTAACCAATGCGCCGGTCCAGGTCGCGTACCTCGATCAGGGTGGCGAGCGGGATCCGAACGTCCCGACCGTCGTGCTCATTCACGGAAGCCCGGGGGACAACGGCGAAGTCCGCCCGGTCGCGATGGCCCTTGCCCCTCGCTTCCGGGTGATCGCGCCCGACCTGCCGGGATTCGGCGCGTCCACGAGCAAAGTACCGGACTACTCATTCCGGGCCCACGCGCGTTATGTGCTGGAGCTGCTCGACTCGCTTCACGTCGGCCCCGTCCACCTGGTCGGGTTCAGCATGGGAGGCGGGGTCGTCCTGAGCATGGCCGACCTGGCGCCGAAGCGGGTCGCCTCCCTCACGCTGCTCTCCGCCATCGGCGCTCAGGAGTTCGAGCTCCTCGGCGACTACCATCTGAACCACGCGGTCCACGGCGCTCAGCTCGCGGGACTGTGGCTGCTTCGGGAGGCGATCCCGCATTTCGGGGCGCTCGACGGCGGCCTGACGCACGCCTATGCCCGGAACTTCTACGACAGCGATCAGCGGCCCTTGAGGAAGACGTTGAACCAGTTCGAGGGGCCGGTGCTGATCATCCAGGGCGACAAGGACCCGCTGGTTCAGCCGGGGATCGCCGTCGAGCATCACCGGCTCGCACCCCAAAGCGAGCTGGTGATGCTGGCCGGTGACCACTTCATGGCGTTCCAGCGGCCGGCCGAGCTCGCCGTGCCGATCGGCGATTTCATCGACCGGGCGAGCCGTGGCGTCGCAACGACCCGTCGGACCGCGGACCCGGCGCGGATCGCGGCCGCCGCCGCGCCGTTCGACCCGCGCTCGATCCCGGCGCCGACCGGCATCGCGCTCGTGGTGCTGCTGGGTTTCCTCGCCACGGCGACACTCGTCAGCGAAGACCTCGCCTGCATCGCGACCGGTCTGCTCGTCGGCCGGGGCAGCGTTGGACTGGTGGCCGGGACGCTGGCGTGTCTGATCGGGATCTTCGTCGGCGACATGCTACTGTTCCTGGTGGGCCGAGTCTTTGGCCGAGCGGCGATCCGACACGCGCCGCTCCGCTGGCTCGTCTCCGACAGCGATGTCGAACGGACCTCGGCCTGGTTCGCCCGGCGCGGGCCGTGGCTCATTCTCGGGACGCGTTTCGTTCCCGGAACTCGTCTGCCCACGTACCTCACCGCGGGCATCCTGCAGACGCGGTTCTTCGCCTTCGCCGCGATGTTCCTCGTCGCGGCGTTGCTGTGGACTCCGCTCCTCGTCGGGGCGAGCGCGCTCTTCGGAGGCCGGATCCTCGCGCTGTTCGAGAACTACCGGCGGCTCGCTCTTCCAGCTCTGTTAGGCTCGGCGCTGCTACTGCTTCTCGTGGTGAAGCTGGTGGTTCCGCTGCTTTCGTGGCGGGGCCGGCGACTGCTCATCGGACGGTGGCGCCGGCTCACCCGGTGGGAGTTCTGGCCCCGGTGGGCGTTCTATCCCCCGGTTGTGGTGTATGTGCTCTGGCTCGGCCTCCGATACCGATGCCTAACACTGTTCAGCGCCGCCAACCCGGCCATTCCGGGCGGAGGGTTCGTCGGTGAATCCAAGTGGCAGATCCTGAAAGGGCTAGGCCGACAAGGCGCCGGTGTCGCCCGAACGGCCTTGCTTCCCGGTGATGAGCCAATCGATGTGCGGGTCGCGTTGCTCCACGACTTCCGAGTCCGCGAGCGGCTCGAGTACCCGATCGTGCTGAAGCCGGACGTCGGCGAGCGCGGCTCGGGCGTCGCGATCGCGAGGACGGCGGCGGAGGCGCAGAGCTACCTCACCGCCGCGACGGGCGATGTGCTGGCTCAAGAGTACGTGCCCGGAGTCGAAGTCGGCGTGTTCTACTATCGTCTTCCCGGCGAGGCGGTTGGACAGATCTTCGCGATCACGGACAAGCGGTTTCCGACAGTTCACGGCGACGGCCGGAGCTCGCTCGAGCACCTCATCCTGGCGCACGAGCGGGCCGTCGCCATGGCACCCTTCTTCCTGGCCCGCCATTCGGCCCACCTGCTCGACGTGCCGCGCGACGGCGAGGCCATCCCGCTGGTTGAGTTAGGCACGCACTGCCGAGGGGCGGCGTTCTTCGACGGGGAGTGGCTTCGAACACCGGAGCTGGAGCGAGCGATCGATGCGCTGAGCCGCGAGTACGCGGGCTTCTGGTTCGGCCGGTACGACATCCGCGCCGCGTCATACGACGACGTCAAGGCCGGCCGGGACTTCACGGTGATCGAGCTGAACGGCGCCACATCCGAAGCGACCAGCATCTACGATCCGAAGACCGGGCTGTTCCAGGCATACCGGGTCCTCCGGCGGCAATGGGCCATTCTGTTCGAGATCGGCGACCGGAACCGGAGCGCCGGTGTTCGCCCCGCGACGTTAGGAAAGATGGTGGGGCTGGTGCGAAGGCATCGGCGCGAGGTGGAGGTGCATGTGGGAGCGTGAGGGGGAACATGAGGGAGCCCGCCGGAAGACCCGATCCGTGCAATCGGCCGGCGACCTCGGCGATCGACCGGGCCCGTCTGGGAGCGCGTTCTTCCGAGCCGGCGCGCGGGTGATTGATGCGGCAGTGACCGCCGGAAACCGGCATCGTGGGTCACCACGGGGGCGACACCTGCCGCGGAAGTCCGTACTCCTGCAGACCGTTCATGAGAAGGCGCTCCCGAGGCGACTTAGCCCGCGGACCGAGATGATTTATCGTCGGTGGACGAATCTGTTGATTCGAACCAGGGAGGGCTTTGGCTGCGGAGTCCGGCGGACATGCTTGGCGAGATGGGGCGATAAGACGTTACCTTGCGGGCACGGAGTCGAAGCGCAT
>JBDTOH010000190.1:0-9854 GCA_039933355.1 Gemmatimonadota bacterium
TGCCCTTGGACCGTGAGGCGCTGAGTCGACGGATTGTGCATTGCTTGCGCCCGGGCCCGCGCAAACTCGGCGCGCGACTGCGGTGACAACCGCATCCGGGAGAATCCGAAAGTTCCCTCGAAAAACAGCGAAACCCGGTAGGCGCTGTAATCCCATCTGATCAGGCGGCGGTCACTGCTCGGCGGCGTCTCGAGCGACTGGTCCGGCTCGCCGAGCGTGACGTACACCTCACCGCGATCGGTGCGCCACCCTTCCCCACCTTCGTCCCTGAACCGATCGTTGGCGATGGCGATCCGGGAGAAATACTGTTCCAGTGCCTCGTTCTCGGGAGTCGCCGGGTTGGGATCGGTCGCCGTCCAGAACTGCCGCCAGAGGGCAGGACGATCAACCGGCTTCGCGCCGCGAAGTTTGTTGAGGAGATCGGGCTCTCTTGGGAAGTATCGAAGCAGGCTGAGCAGGTTGTCGTAGTTCGTGACAACCCACCCGCGCGAAAACGAGACCAGCGCCGTCGTCTTCTTCGCAGCCGCGCCTGCGCCCACCGTGATCGCGAGCTCGCCTAACGGTGGAGCGCCGGAGCCGAGCCGGGCGACTTGGCCTTCGGCGCTCTTGCCCCCCTGGAACTGGATGTCGCTGTGATAGATCACGCTGTCCCGCTCGTCACGCACTTCCACGGGTACGAGGGTCGGGCCGGGCAGCTTATATCCCTCCACGTAAATGAGGAGAGTATCGCTGCCACCGTTGGCGACCGTACCTCTCGGGTTGAGCACCACCTTGACCGGTTCAGTCGCACTGTTGCGCACCTCAGCCTGATACGCGATCACCGGGCCGCCCACCGAACCGGCCGGGAAGGTCCCGACATCGATCGGACGTTCCGCCCGACCGAACAGGTTGGACTGCAGATCGCGGACGATCACCGTGAGGGTATAGCTGCCCGGAGCGAGCAAGAACGCCTGCTGGAAGAGAATCGTCTCATCGCTCCGCTGGGTTTCCTGGAACGAGTTTACCCGGATGAATTCGTCTTTCACGAGCTGGACGGGCGGCATACCGGGGCGCTGCCAACTGGCATCGACCCGGTACCGGGCCGCAAAGGAGCCCCGGTCGCGCTGGAACGAAAACGCGTGGTTCTCGAGCGAAAGTCCGAGCAAGACCAGCGTCGAATCGCCGCGGCCTGCGAACGTAGCCAGGTTGCCGACGAACGGGATTGGGCCGGGTGAGGCCAGCCGGCCGAGACGCTGATAGACCGTTGCAAGATTGAAGAGCTCGTTGATCGTCTGCTCTGTCGCAGCCGCCCGGCCGCCCGGTGCGGTCCGGCCGGTCCCGCAGCCGGCGACCGCCGCGAGCAGACCGAGCAGTCCAAGCCGGCGTGCGGAAAGAGCAGGGGGCATAACGGTTGGCCTCACAAAGGGTGACACGGGCGATCCAGCCGAGCGCGCCAAGACGACAAAGGACGACCTCGGTCGCCCTTACTCCAGTCTCGAATCTTGCTGGGTTCCCGGGCGGGGGTGTACCTTGCACCGACCGCCATGAGCCAAGATAACCTCGTCGGCCGAACAGTGGCCGGATACACACTCCTTGCGCACGTCGGCGAGGGCGGGACGGCTACCGTCTATCGGGCTCAACATCCCGAACGCGGGTTGGCGGCGATCAAGATTCTCCGCCAGCGAATGAGTCAGGACCCGGTCGCGATCAAGCGGTTCCTTCGCGAGGCCGAGTTCGGCGCCCGCATCAACCATCCCAACATCATCCGGACGTACGACTATGGTGAGGCGGACGCCCTGTACTACTTGGCGCTCGAATGGGCTCCAGGTGAACCCCTTGCCAACTTTCTCACCGCCGCCGGCCCGCTTTCTCCGGAGCTGACAGCTAAAATCATCGAGCAGCTCGGCGCCGCCCTCAGCGCTGCGCACAAGGCCGGGATCATTCACCGGGACCTCAAGCCGGCGAACATCATGTATGACCCCGTCAACCAGACTGCTCGCCTCCTCGACTTCGGGATAGCCCGCGATGCGGAGGACGATCCGGCGCAACGGCTCACGCGTGCCGGGTTCTTCGTTGGGACGCTGCAGTACGTCGCTCCGGAAGCCTTGAGTGGCGAGCTCGTCCTCGAGACGGCGGATGTCTACAGCTTAGCCACTATCTCATATCATCTTCTGACGGGTCGGCTCCCGTTCCCCGGCAAGAGCCCAAGGGAGTTGTTTCAACAACTGCTGACACAGCCACCGATTCCGCTGAGCCAGGCGTCAAAGGAGCTCAAGTTCTCGCCCGCCCTCGAAGAAGTCGTGATGAAAGGTCTCGAGCGGGATCTCGCCAAGCGGTGGAAGACCATTGACGAATTCGCCAAGGCATTCTGTGAGGCGGTTCGTTCAGAAAAGCCGAAGAGAGACGGCTTCCTGTCCGGGCTTTTCCGACGCAAGAATCCATGACCGACCTGGAGGCCCTCGAGGCGCTTCTGTACGAGCGATCGGTTGCCTTCGGAGATTTTGTCTTGGCGTCCGGCCAGCGATCCACTTACTACATCGACGCCCGAAAGACTACCATGTCCGCCGCGGGCCTCTCGCTGATCGGCCGGCTGGGTATCCAGGCGATTCGGGTCGCCGGCTGGGAGCCTAACGTGGTTGGCGGACTCACCATGGGCGCCGATCCGGTAGCCTACGCAGTCGCCCGAGTGAGCCTTGAATCGCCGCCCATCATGGACGCTTTCAGCGTTCGCAAGGCCCCGAAGGAACACGGCACCAAACGCCGGATCGAAGGGAATTTCGGGCCCGATACGGCCGTCGTGGTTGTGGAGGACGTGATCACGTCGGGTGGATCCGCGTTGCAGGCGGTGGAGGCCGTTCGGGCAGAGGGGGGCCGCGTCCTTGGCGTGCTCGCGGTGGTCGACCGTGAGGAGGGTGGTCGAGAGGCAATCCAAGCAGCTGGCATTGAAGTCGTTTCAATCACAACTACCACTCGAATCCTTCGCGGGACCCCTCAGCCTTCCTAGTCCGTCGCCGGTTGCCCGCTGTTCCCGGGCTCTTGCTCACTGTCTCAACGGGATGGAAAGTGCGCCAGACGGACTGATACGGCGCCACCATCACCTCGACGAACCGATGCATCGCCAGAGCGAAGGGAAAGCGACGCCGGAACTCCCCGGGGGTAATACCCATCATGGCCCTGAGGTGTCGCCCGAAACTCTGGGGCGACGAGTATTCCAGCCTGTAGGCCACGTCTGCAATCGACAGGCCATCCCACTCGAAGAAATGTGCGGCGTAAAGGAGCCGGACCGCCGCGAGGTACATCTTTGGAGAGGGAAGTCCCGCGCGGTGAAACCGCGACATGAGCGTGCTCGGCCTGGTGTGACTCTGAATTGCCAGGCTGCGGACCGCGGGTGTCGAGGGGGCGAGTCGGACGAGTGTCTCCAGAAATAACCGTGTGTCCGAGGTCAGCTCGGGCATCCCATCAAACAATCCAGCAAGGATTCTCGCGGTCGAACGCGATGTGGGTTCTGCGACCACTCTTCGCAGCTGACCCCAGCCGGCGGGGTTGGTGACATCCACGACTTGGCGGATCCCGGTCGCACCGAGCCGGAGCAGCAAAGCGGGAAGAGCAGGATCGTGCCTCGTGACGAGGGCAACCATGGGCACTTCCGGAAAGCCTTTAACCAGCGAGTCCAGGACGTCCGCCTGCTCGTCCCTGCACTCGTGGACCGAGACCAGCACCGCGTCAACAGGTCTCTCGCGCACGACGCGAAGGGCCTCGGGAAGCGAGCTCCGATGCAGGATGGCAAAGCAGCCGGCGCTCATAGCGTCGAGAGTGGCGCGCTCAAGCACAGAGACCACAGCAGCAACAACCGGACGGGCAGACATTGGGGCCTTCGCGAAGGTGACCCCACATGTTGCACCCGAAGTGTCAACCAAGGCTCAACGGAGCACCGGACCGAAAACGAGCTAGCGTAATCAAAATGCAACGCGTTCGATCAAATGTTCATCCAAAGGAGTATCCGGTCGAAACCCGCGGCGCTCGTTCCAGACAGCACCGCTCCTCCGGTTCTTGGACACATTGACGTATTGTTGGTGGCCTTCCCTTAGCAGTTGGGAATAGATGACCGAGTCCATCGACACTCTGCAGCTGTCGCTTCAACGAGCATTGGGCGACCACTTCCTGTTGGGGCGGGAGTTGGGGCGCGGCGGCATGGGCGTCGTTTTTCTCGCCACCGATCTGACGTTGGACCGTCAGGTGGCCGTCAAAGCCATTCACCCGGACCATTCCGCGAACCGCAGCGTCGCTGCGCGTTTCCTCACCGAAGCCCGCACCGTTGCAAAGCTCCGCCATCCGAACATCGTGTCCGTGCTGACCGCGGGCGAGGCGGACGGGCTGTTGTTTTACGTGATGGATTACTCGCCCGGCGAGACGCTCCGGCAGCGACTGACTCGCAGCGGCAGACTACCCGTCGGCGCCGCGGTCAAGATCGCAGGCGACATCGCGGCCGCGCTCGACGCTGCGGCCGAGGCGGGGGTGGTGCACCGCGACCTCAAGCCCGAAAATATTCTACTCGACGGGCCCGACGAAGATCCGCGCGCGTTGCTCACCGACTTTGGCATCGCGAGACTGATGGAAGACGGGGGCGCCAATACCAACCCCGGGGCGGTCATGGGAACGCCGGCGTACATGAGTCCCGAACAGGCCGCCGGCGAGTCGCTCGACGCTCGGAGCGACCTCTATTCGCTCGGCATCGTGACGTACGAAATGCTAGCTGGAACGCCGCCGTTCAGCGGTCCTCACCGCGTCGTTATCTCCAAACAAATCATGGATCCGGCAGCGCCGCTCATGACGGTGCGCCCCGACGTTCCGCGTCATGTAGCGGCCGCCGTCATGCAGTCGCTCGAAAAAACTCCAGACGCTCGCTGGCAATCGGGGAAGATGTTCCGGCGGTCCCTCCTCGGCGAAGAACCCACGCCTCCCACCGGCCTTCGGCGGGCGAGGCGGTGGCGGCGCCTGGCCGCGGTCGCCGCGGCCACCGTGGTGATCGCGCTCGGTGTCGTCGCGCTGCTGCGGCCGAGCGGCCCTCCGGCCGGCTTGAATCCACGGCACTCTATTTTGGTGCTACCCTTCGACAACGTGCGTGATGAGCAGGCATTGGCATGGCTTCGCGACGGCAGCGTCAACATGCTGGCGCTGGCCTTGTCGCAGTGGCGCGATCTTACCGTGGTCGACCAGGATCGAGTCCACGATCTGGTGGCGGCGGAACGGGATCGGGACAGCGCGATCGGGCTCGAGCTTGCCAGGCGATTGGCCCGGAAGGCTGGAGTGTGGACCGTTGTCTTGGGTGACTACACCCGCGCTGGCGATTCGCTGCACGTCGTCGCCCGGATGTACGATGTCGCGAGCGGGAAGCGCCTCGAGGTCGTTCAGGCTGACGGAGGTTCGGGCGACGACGTACGGCCGTTGTTTGACGAGCTGGCAACCAAGTTGCTCGATCTTACCGGGGCGCCTCAAGGAGTCCGACCCACCGTCGCCGCCGTGACGACCGAGTCACTCGAGGCCTACCGAGCGTATCTGCAAGGAATCACCGCGCTCAACGAGTGGCGGCTCAACGATGCGGCCGCAGAGCTCGACCACGCCGTCCGGCTCGATACGACGTTCAGCTTGGCCTACTACAAGCTCGCGCTGACTCGGGGGTGGATGGCCACGGCCGCGGACACCACGGGCCGAAACGCGATTCGCCGGGCGGCCCGAACGGCCAGCAGGCTTCCCGGCCGCGATCGTCAGTTGATCGACGCGTACCGGGCCCTGATCGAGGGGGAGTATGACCGGAGCCAGCAACTCTATGGCGATCTCGTCGCGAAGGATTCGCTCGACCCCGACGCATGGTACGGCTTAGGAGATGCCTCCTACCACCGCGGATACGAAACCCGCGATCTGGTCCGGTTGACCCGCTCGCTCAAGTCCTTCAAGCGAGTAGTCGCGCTGGACTCGAACTACGCGCTGGCGTACGAGCACATGGCTGCGATGCTGACGGACGCGAGCCGGCGGGACGGGTGGATCTCGCTCACGCCTAACGATTCGCTGACGCCCCTTCTGGTCAACCACAAGACCGGGGTGGACAGCGCCGCCAAAGAAGCGGGGCTGCAGCGAGCCCGCCGAGAGGCAATCGACGTCGCGCGGGCATGGACCGAGGTCCAGCCGAACACGCCGCGGGCGCACTTTGCCCTCTATCAAGCCCAGCTCACGGCCGAGAATCCCCAGGCCGCGGTACGCGAAGTGGGCCAGATGCGCTCCTTCATGCCGCCGGCGACCCAGCCGCTGCTCAGCTTCCTCGAGGCTCGCGCCCGGTTCATCGGGGGAGACGTCGCCGGGGCGGCAGAGCTCGTCCGCGGGGCCGTCGACCGGGTGACGCAGGAGACGCTCAACCAATTCGACTTCGGCCGTGAGCTGTCGTCCGATATCTCCGGAGGTGCAAGCCCGCTCGAGAAGCTCGGCGATCTTGGCGGGGTGGTGAAAGTGATCGGCCTCGGCAGAACGATGCAGGAGACCTACCGACTGCCACGAGATACCGTCTACGGCCTCGATCCGAAGCAATGGGAAACGTCCCGGTTGGCACAGCTCTATGCAGCCGCCGGAGGACCGACCGAGGTATTGCACGATCTGTGGTCCCGAGCAGCGGCGGCCGCACAGCGCGCCAGACCGGAGCAACGAGCCAAGATCGCCCAGATTGCCGGCGCTGCCGCGGTCGGGCTCTTCGTCGGCTCAGCGGGTGATTCGGGGCCACTTGAAGAGTATCAAACGCTGACCGGCAAGCCCCTCCCATACGCCGTGCAGGCTCTGCTCGCGGCGACTCGAGGCGACACGGCCGCGGCCCACCGGATCTTGAAGGACGGTTCGGCTCAGTCGATGCAGATGGACGGCAAAAGCATGGGGTTTGAGCAGTACGCATTCGGGGATCCGCGGCCTCTGGTCGCCGAAACCTACTTGCAGTTAGGCGAGTACCTCCGGGTCGTCGAGACACTCCACGATTTCGTCGAGACCAGCTTCGCCACGCGGGGCTTCGACCCCCGCTGGATCCTGATGCCGCGAGTACGGCTGCTTCGCGCCGAGGCCCTCGAGAAGCTCGGCCGTCTCGATGAGGCGGGCCAGGAATACCGGCTCGTCGCCGAGCAGTGGGTTTCCGCGGACGCGGTGCTTCAGCCGTTTGTCCAGCAGGCTCGACAGGGGCTTGCCAGGGTCGGGAAGGGCAGGAGGGTGGGGAAAATAGAAACCCCTTCCGAGACTCCTGCCTTGCCGGGGCGGCGGAGTCTGGGCACTTTCCGGGTGAGGTCGGGTGCGGTGGTCGCGGGCCGGTAACGGTTCGAGGAAAGTCCGAGCTCCAGCGAGCAGACTGCCAGGTAACGCCTGGGCGCCGAAAGGCGACGGATAGGGCAACAGAGAACAGACCGCCTCCAGAGGATCGGGGGTAAGGGTGAAACGGTGGGGTAAGAGCCCACCACGGCGCTGGTGACAGCACCGGTACGGCAACCCCCAGTCGGAGCAAGGCCAAATAAGCGGCGAGGTGTGGCTCACACCGCCAGAGCCCTTCGGGGCTGAGCCGCGGGTAGGCTGCCAGAGGGGGCCGGTAACGACCCTCCCAGAGAGATGACCATCGGTCCTTCGGGATCAACAGAACTCGGCTTACGACCCGACCTAGGCTAACCAAGTTGGAAGCGGCAGGCCGGTGGGAGTGACCCTCTTGGGGTGGCTCTTACCGGCCTGCCCGCGTACAAGCGTTTGGCGGCGTTATCTTTCGCTCTGATTCCAGCGGGGGCGTTCGGATGTCATTTTGCCGAGGAGTACCCATGTCATCGAAGTCTATGGTGGTCGGATCGATCGCTCTGCTCGGATTCGTCGTCGCGGGCAACGGCGCGGCGCCCGTCACTACGAAGTACCGAATCGAAGTGAAGGCAGAGCAAACCGTTGACCTCTCCGCCGCCGGCCAGGGCACTCAGACCACAGCGACGACTTTCGCAGGTGTCGTTCGGGTCACCCTGACCGACACCGCCGGCGGCAAGACGCTGCACGCCGTGATCGACGACGCAACGTTCGACGCTGGTCCGATGCTCGCGATCACGAAGGCAACCACCGATAGCGCGAAGGGCGCTTGGATTCATGGGTTGGTCGATCCACGCGGGAAGATCACCGGGCTCAAGACTTCGCTCGACTCGAACGTCGTCGTCGCCCAGTTGAAGACGTCGATGATTTCGTTCTATCCCCGGGTCAAGCCGGGATTCAAGGCCGGCGATGCTTGGACCGACACGACGGACGTGGAGACCAAGAATCAGGGCGCAAATATGAAGACGCGGGTGGTCACCAACTATGTGGCGAGCCCCGCAAGCGAGAGCGGCGCCGCCATGAAGCTCGCGGCCGCGTTCTCGAGCTCGGTCGCGGGCACGATGGAAAACCCGATGGCCGGCAGCATGGATGTCGAAGGCACTGAAGCGGGAACGGGCACGCTGCTGCTCGCGGCCGACGGCCGCTATCTCGGCGGCACCGCACACGCCACCGGCGACATGAAGATCAAGACCCCGATGTTGCCTGATCCGATCCCCGTCAAGGTGGTCCGCACGACTACCGTCACCGTGGTGCCCTGAGGCCGGTGATGCCGCGGTGCACTGTCCTCGCGGATGACTCCGGTCCCGAGCCAAACGAACCGGCCTAACGGACCGCTCGGGTCCGCTGCCCCGGCTTCACGAACCACCGTTCCGCGACCGCGACGACGGTGGTTTCGGGTTGCGGTCAAGTCGGTTGCTCTCCTCCTCGCGGCGCTCGTTGTGTGGATGTTCGCGGTCTGGCCTCCGCCGGTCTGGTACCGGTGGTTCTGGCCCCGCCAGACCGCCTTCATGGCGATGCGCCGAGCGCAGGGCCCGGAGATGGCCGTCCACCCGCAACGACGCCTTCGCAATCCGAAGGAGGGGGACCGGCTGGAGCGGCTCTACCGCCCGATGCCGATGGAGCAGCTTTCTCCATGGCTTCGAAGCGCGGTTCTGATCGCTGAAGACCATCGCTTCTACGAACACGGCGGGATCGACTTCGACGCGATCCGCAAGGCGATGGGGTATCGGCGGGACGAATTCTCCTGGACCAGCGCGCGCGATCGAGCGGAATTCATTCGTGCGTTCGGCCAGGCGTGGCGGCGGCGGGAGCGGATTCGCGGCGCGAGCACGATCACGCAACAGCTGGCCAAGAACCTCTACCTGTCACCGTCCCGCAACCCACTCCGGAAATTCAAGGAGGCGCTGACGGCGTATCGGCTCGAGTGGGCGTTAGGTAAGGATCGGGTGCTCGAGCTCTACCTCAACGTCGTCGAGTTCGGCCCCGAGATCTGGGGAGTTGAAGCCGCCAGCCACGCGTACTTCAATCGCCCGGCAAGCCGGCTCTCGGTCGATCAGGCCGCGGCCCTGGCGGGCACGCTTCCTTTCCCGCTCAAGTCCAATCCAGGCTATCGGCCCGGCCGAATGCGGTGGAGACAGGCTTTGATCCTGAGGCGGATCCAGGGCGAGCCGATCACCGTGCCGCCCGACGTGGAAGTGACCGACACGACGAAGGCCGGAGCCGTGCCCGACAGCACCGGAGAGCAGTAGAGCAAGCCCGGCCCGCCGACGTCAGTCGACGAGCCGCAGCGGCATCACCAGCGTCAGATAGCTCGCAGGGTCGTCCCAGCCAACCGGCTCGCAGGTTGCGGCTCGTTCCGGCGCCTTGAACGTCAAACGGACTTCGTCGGTCGGCATATACTTGAGGATCTCGAGCAGGTACGACGCGTTAAACCCGATCTCCAGTGGGTCTCCCTCGAACCCGATGGTCATCTCCTCCTGAGCCTCGCCGAGGTCTGGCGTGGTCACGGAGAG
>JBDTOH010000191.1:0-9822 GCA_039933355.1 Gemmatimonadota bacterium
CGCCGTGGGAGACTCGAGTCGGGCGGCCAAGTATCGCGCCCCGAAGTAGGCCGGCCCCTACGGCTTCACCGAGCTCGTGCCCCCGGATGATAGCCGACTGATTCCCCCCTGATACCCGTCCCACAGATTTGGTCCTCGCGTGGTCGGTTGGATCGACTCGTAACCCGAACGGACCATAGATATGGGGCTCAAGGCGCTGGTTCTCGGAGTCGCCGTGCTGGGCGGCTGGGCGGCGGAAGGCTGGGCAATGCAGCGGCAGCCGGTCGTCCGGTTCAGGACGGTCGCGAATCCCGCCCCGACCGGCGTGACCGCCGTCGCCGACCCTAGAGGCGTTCTCATCACCTGGTCGGCCACCGCCGGGAGCACCGGATATGTCGTGCTCCGAAGCGGCGATGGCGTCGCGTTCGGGGCGCTCGGCACCGCGAGCCCCGCCACCAGTTACGTCGACGGAGCGGTCGTCCCCGGCAGCACCGTCTACTATCAGATCGCGGCCGTTAACCCGCCGGTCCGCAGGGGATCAGCACCGCCATCGCATATCAGGCCCCGGCCGCCATCGCTGGGAGTCGACTGGGCACCAAGCCCGCTCGCATGGCCACGGGACCGGCGCCGCAGGCAGCGTCCAGCGGCAGGCCGCCCGGCAAATTCGCTTCGTTGCCGATGCCGAGCGGTTTCAGGGGCAAACAAACTGGGCCGAATAGCGTGGAGCTCAAGCGGAGCCCCGTGACTGGCGCGCCCGGATACGCCCTGTTCAGGCCGAACCTCCCGGCCGCGGGGCTGCTCGGGCCGAGCGACCGTGCAGGTCACTCCGTTCTTCCGGCACACCCTCGACGCCGTCCGGACTATCCGCACCATCGACAACGCGGGCGTCACGACCCGGACCTTCGCGAACGTGTCCACCTCCGACGCCTACGGCGCCGACCTAACGATCTCCCTCAGGGGCCGGCTGAGTGGGTTCGCCGGTGCCAGCGCCTTTCGCCAGGTCGACGACGTGGCCAACATCGACCCCGCGCTCAACGCCCGGACTTTCGGCTGGACCACGCGGACCAATGCCGCATTTCGCGTGTCGAAGACGTTCGATCTGCAGGCGCTGGTGTCGTATAGGAGCGGGGTGACGGTGGAGCAGGGCCGGGTCGCGGGCCAGAGCCGGGTTAGTCTGGCCGCGCGGAAGAAGCTGGGGAACGACCGGTTGAGTCTCACGCTGAGGCTGATCGACCCGTTCAATACCTCGGTCGAGACGTCCACGACGATCGATCCGCGGTTCTACCAGGTGGCGGATCGGAGGCGGGCGGTTCGGGGGTTGCTGCTCAACGTGAACTGGGCGTTGGGCAATCCGAAGGCCGAGGACGAGCCGATCAATCTCAACGTCCCGTGACCGACTCCTGCGCCACGACCGTCTACATACTCGATGACGAGGTAGGTTGTCCGGTCGCCGCGACGTCGGCGTCGAGGAGCCTGGCGATCCCAGGGGGGGAGGCGCGCGAGCATCGACTCCTCACGACGGAACCGCTCCGCGGTTTGGTCGATTTCGTGGAGAGGACGGGTTGGACCGCGCTGAAAATGCTCGCCGGACCGAGCAGCAGCGAGCCATGGAATTCCTCCGAAGGATCGGCGTGTCGATCAATGTACCGTAGTCGGGAGTCTCGGCCCGCACAGGGGGTCTTTAATCCCCGGCGCCCTCCCACGGCCAATCCATCACTCCGATCGCCTTGTCCGTCGATCCCCTCCGCGATAGGATCATCCTCATGGATCTGGCCCCACTTCCCGGCGGAGACCTGATTGCCAAGGGTCTTGCCGATCTTGCCCGCGGCGAGGAGACCGACGAATCGCTCCTGGTCTCCGTCGGCGCGGCCCGCCTGACGTCGCTCGGCATCCCCGTCCGCGGGGCGATACCGGAACCCGAAGAGCGTCTCTATCGCCGATTGGCCCAGGCGTCGCCTAATGCGGCCCACTCGCGCTACAACGCCCTGATCCGGCGCCTCGTCAGTTTTGCTCGAGCGTCCGGGTGTGCGAGGTAGCGGACCGGGAACGGATCGAACGCTTCATGGCGGAGCTCGCGGCGGCTGCGCGTGAGCCGGCCCGGGTCTACCTCGTCGGTGGAACCACCGCCGTGCTTCTCGGGTGGCGACCCACCACGGTGGACATCGACTTACTGATCGCCCCCGAGAGTGATCTCCTGCTCCGAGCCCTGCCGATCCTCAAGGAACGTCTCCATATCAACGTCGAAGTGGCTTTCCCCGCTCAGTTCATCCCGATTCCTCCTGGTTGGGAGGAGCGGAGCCCCTTCATCCGGCAGATCGGCCCGGTGTCCTTCTATCACTACGATCTCTACGCCCAGGCCCTCGCGAAAGCGGAACGGGGTCACACTCGAGATCTCGCCGACGTCGAGGCGATGCTGGCCCGAGGCCTCATCGAGCCCGCGAAGGCCCGAGCGTACTTCGCCCGGCTCGAGCCCGACCTCTACCGGTTTCCGGCGGTCGATTCCGACACCTTCCGGCGCGAGGTCGACCGATTGTTTCCAGCGTAGGCCATCCTGGGCGGGTTAACCGAGTCGAGGGTAGCTGAGCGGGGTTCGGCCCGCCAACGGGATGTGCCTCTTCGACCCGTTTCGCCCTCGGACGGCAGATCTGACCGCAGTCACTTCATCGCGGCCAAATTCTGAAGAATCATCTCGTTTGTCGGCCGGATCTTGTAGTTGATCTCGGTAAACTTCCATCGCACCACACCGCGGCGATCGATCAGGTACGCGGTCGGATGCGGCCAGCCGCGTCCACCCGGATTGAGCAGCCCGTACCGATCAATGACCCGGTGCCCTGGGTCGGAGAGCAGCGGATAGTCGAGCTTCCGGCCGTCCGTTTCGCCGGCGATTCGGTCCACCATCTTCTGGAGGTCGGCCCGGTCATCGATCGCGAGCGCCAGTACCTCGGTCGTTTGACGCTGGGCTGGGGTAAAGAGGTCTCTCAGCTCACCGAGCTGACGGGCGCAATAGGGTCACCAATGGCCCCGATAGAATACCAGGACGACATTCTTGTGCTCTCGGAACTGGGAGAGCGTGATTGGCGGGCCAACCAGCGCGTCGAGCGTGAAGTCCGGTGCCATCCCGCCGACCGTCACCCGTCCGGTGTCGGTTGGGGCCATGCCGGCCCCGTCTTTGGGACCGAGTGTGGGCTGCTGAGCGGCGAGCGCTGTGGTGGCCAGAGCAACCAGCGTTGCGAGGGGGACGCAAACCGCTCGCAGTGTTCCGGCTGGGGTTGATCGCATCCGAGACTCCCGTTCGAGTGGTGAGCCACACCAGCGCTCTCAAGCTACCCTTTGCGCTCGAGTGGTGGTAGCCGAGGCTGACTCGGCACCGGCGTTCGGTTGTCCCCGTTGTCCTTGGCACCCGCATCGGGTCAGTGGGCTAGCGCAATGGTATGATTCACGGGCTGTTACCCACCGCTAGTATCCCGTCCGTCGCTCAGAATTGGGCGAATCCGACCCTGGTGCCTCCCGGTTCACGGACGTAAATCTCGGTAAAGCCGTACGGGGTCTTGTGGCGCGCCTTCACCACGGGTGCGCCCGCGATCGCGTGCTCGACTTCGTCGAGATTATCCACCGCGAAGAAGGGCACTGCCGAGCGACCGCCAAGTTCCTCCGCCGCACCGGGATCCTCGGCGAGTACGCTCGCGCGCGACTGGTACATGATTTCGATATCGCCCTTGGCAACGCTGCAGAAAGCGAGCGTGCCATCCGGCCCCGGGACCTGATTGTCGGCTTTGAATCCCATGCGACCGAACCAGAACTCGATGCACGGCCCCACCCGGTCGACGATGAGGATTGGTGTCAGGTGCTTGAGATGAGGAAACGATGAGCCCGACATGATGCGCTCCTTGGAGAACGAGTTAGGCCCAGCCCAAAGAGTACCGCGCTCGGCTGCGACCGTATTGAAGAAATGCGACACCGCCGCGAGGATGGCGCCGTGACCTCTCTCCACGGCGCCGACGTCCCACCCGAGGACTGGTACGCCGAGATCGGCCCGCCACCGCCCCTCGCGGACTGCGTCCTGTCTCTCTGGGAAATGCGCATCCCGTCGCGTCCCGGGACGACCCGCGGTGCGCATCCTCCCCAATGCGTGCGTAGACATCGTCCTCTACGCGAGCGACCCCTCCAGGGGTGAAGGCGCAGCCGCCATCGTCGCCCCACCGCACCGCAGCTACGTCGTGGGGTCGACGTTGCGGAGCTTCATGGTGCAGTCCGTTGGGTGGCGGCACGTGATCGGCGCCTCGCTTCGCCCCCGAGGGCGTCGAGCCGCTGTTGGGCGTACCCGCTGCCGTCATTGGAGAGAGCGTCGCGTTCCTGAGCGACGTGATCGGACCGCCCGCATCGACGACCAAAGATCGAGTGCTGAGCGGCCCGCCGGCCGGTGCCCTTCAGCGCCTTGCGGATGTGCTGTCGGAGCGCCGACTCGCCGCCCGTCCGCCGAATGCCACCGCAAGCCAAGCGGTCCAGCTGCTCCACCGAGCCCGCGGCCGCAAGCGGATCGACGCAGTAGTGGCCGAGCTGAACATCTCGACTCGGCGCGCCTCGAGCGCGTTTTTATCTGGCCGATCGCGGGAGGCTTTTTTGACGAGGCATGGAAGCAACGGCGTGCCCTGCACAAGGAGTTGAAGCTTGCATTCGCGAGTCACCCGGACTTCGCTGGCGAGTCGGGATTGGACGCGGCCTCGCGTTTCGACGTTCACGAACTGCGTCGTGCCACGCGCGTCGGGCCTGACGGCCGTCACATTCCGCAAGTGATCGTGGCATTGACACAGGAAGCCAAGATCAGTGCAAGCGCTGACGGTGTCCCAGCCCACACATTCTATGGTGGATCGACCTTAGTGGTGCACCTTACGGTCCCAGCGATCAAGTACCGGGTTGTGAAGAACATCAAGAGCATGAAGAGGAAGGTGCGCACGGCGGCGTTTGTGCGGCAGACGGCCGCCGATCCGTTGCGAGCGTTGTTCTTTGCGCCCGGACGGCGCGATCCGTTTGCGGCGCTGCATGCGCTCGCGGACGACGGATTCTGAGCGCAGGCTGTCGTATGGCTTCGATTCGTACTCAGTGATGGATTTATCTAACCGATCTGATCGCGCTCCAAGCGAGAACGACGAGCACGGTAATCGCGGGAGAAAATGCAGGTTGTTGACTCGACCACAGCGTCGATCTAGCCAAGAACGCCGCGAATACGTAGGCTTGTCTCTTCGCGTCGACTACGCCCGACGCCTCTGCCCCGAGCTCAGTGACCTACCCAGGCGGACAGACCGCCGCCTGGTCGCCCTGCGCCTACCCCGAGTAGGTGTGACCTCGCCAAGAGAGAGACCGCGGGGCTGGAGAACATGTGGTGGAGCGTAGATGACCAACCTCAATCGCGTCGGCCAAATCGTGAGCTCGCTGTTGCTCCTCGTTGGCTTAGGGTCCAGTGCATCTGCCCAGACTCAGGGATGTCGGCGAACCGACTCGCTCCCTTTCGATCCGTGCGTGTCTAATGTGCCGGGTGCGCCCAGGCTTTTTCCGGTGACCTCGTCCCTTCTAGGCGAGGCCGTGCAAATCACTCTCCCTCAACACTGCATTGAACGAGTCGATTCGCTGGGTAACAAGACCAAACTGTGCGCCACCCCGTTCGACGTCTCCGATAGGTTCAAGGACCTCGATTTCCTGGCTATGCTCGGTGACGTGAGCTCTGCCGTCACAAAAAGCGGCGAAACGATTGCCTTCTCTGGGATCGCTCAACAGGAGCTCGTGCTCACGACCAAGCGGCGTGACCTGCCTCAGAGGTCAGGGTACTATCAAGTTTCGTTCAGAGGGACTCGATGTTCCTCCCCACCAGCAACGAGCGATCTCTGTCGCGTCTATGGCTCTGCGGCGCTGATACTCTTCTCGGGTGGTCCGATGCGAGATACGCTGGATGCGATGAGCAGCGGCATTGAGAGTATTCTGCGCAACAGGGTCGTCGAGGCGGCGTATCGTAGCAAAGGGCTTCCGCCTCCAAAGGACTAACCATGATGGATGTGCTTCGACTCCTAACGCCCGTGCTTTGGGTGATCGTCTCGGCGATCGTGGGACGATGGCTGTACCAAACGAGTGAGGCGTTTTTCGAAGACGTGAAGGCATCCGAAGGCAGCAAGAGGACGGTCCGTCTAGTGGGCTCTGCAATGATTGCGGCGGTTGCCTTTCTCGGGCTCCGGCAGGCTACCCCGCGCCAAAACCTGGAACAGATCGCAGCTGGGTCTGCGATTCTACCGCCGTCGGCTCTACAGCAAGTCCGCGAGCAACTCAAGGAACTCGATCGGAAAGCCTTGGAGTTGCAAGGCTGCGTGGCCGCGGCCGGCTCAGAGTCTTGTAGTAGCCGCGTCATGGCGATTCGCAATATCGCGGCTTCAGCCGTAGGGGCTTTCGAGAGCCTCCAGGTGGTAAAGCCGTAGCGGCAATCACGAGTTTGGGCCCGTCCGAAATTCTGTGTGAGGCCGTCCTCTTGAGGGCCGACGAGATATGCCGCGACCCAAACGGCCCGGCCGTCAGCGCCCGCTCCGTCCGAGCAGCCCTCCTTCACCACAAGCAGGTCGGTAATCCGGTTGCCATCTGGCGCGACGGAAAGGCGTGTCGATCTCGCCCGCCGACATACCAGTCGACCCGCCCGCCCCCTCCGGCTCGGCTGACCGCCCATCAAGTCACGAATCTCGAGGTAACGAACGAGGTGACGCCGACATATCAAACCTGGCGCCATCATCGTCTACCGCGCCACCATGCCTAACGACGAAGCATCGACCAATCAATATCGTTCCTAACCCCCTCCCACGCCTCGACCGGCCCCGCCAGTATCTTCGTCCTCGCCGACTCACCCGCCAGCCACACCCGATATCGCTGATCGGTCGGAACGGTAGCCGACGAGATCCAGACCGGTCGCCGGTTGACCGCCACGCCACACCGCCCGTCGGGCAGGATCTGGACCCGGACTAGGTACCACCGGCCACCGCCTAACGCCGAGTCGAGTGGTACCCGATGGTCGGTCAGTCCCCCCGAGGCCACCCCCGAACGCATCATCGCGACACCTTCACCCGCCGGGTAGCTGAACCCGCACGTCTCCGCCAAGTAGAGTTCGATGACGGGATACGTCGTCGTGACGTGATCCCACGCAGCCAGCGGGCGCTGCCGGGTGCTCACGAATCCGACCGATAGAGCCTGCCATTGATCTCGGTTGACCGGGGTCGACATCATGACGTCGAGCCCGAGCCCGCTCGCCGCCGGATAGTCGGGGAACGTGTAGACGCCGCTGCCATAGGAGCCGTCCCCGCCGTTCAGCATCCCGCGGATCGAGCCCGGTCCAGTTGCGATGCTCGGATGAGGAGACCCGAACCCGCGCCATCGGTCGCTCCCGATCGAGTCCCAGCCCTCCCTGAACAAGGTCTGGGACCGTCGCGCGGTGATGCGGATCATGAGCGACGCCGTCCGCCATCCACCCGCCGAGACCGTCGCGAGCACAGTGCCTAACCGATAAGGCGTTACTTCACCGGTCGACGAATCGATCGATGCGACGGTCGAATCGCCGGTGTGCCAGCGGAGGACTTGGGGCGCGAGCGGAACCCGATCGCCGAGCGCAGTCTTCCCGCTCACTCGCAGGCGCGACACCGCGTCCAGCGCGATTTCGGACGGCCCGATGATGGTCAGAGTGTCGAGATACCGGGGATGTGTCCACCGCGACGACCACGCCAGGTGAACGACGCCTTGGCTCGGCGGCGCCACGAGCTGCTTGACCGCCTTCGGGTCGGCGGTCGGAAACAGCGACCACGACGGTGGGTCGTCGCTCGACTGGCTCCCGTGGACCGCGACCCATTCTCCGTCCTGGCTCAGCTCGGCGGCGCCGAAGCGACTACTATAGACTCGCTTCGTCGTCCCGTCGTCGATCCCGAACTGGATCAGGTCGTTGCGCTCGCCGGCGTCCGTCTTGAGCATGACCGACTCGCCGTCGATCCAGCCGATCACCGAGGTCCTGCCTTCGGGTGCGTTGCGACACCCCTCGCCCCGGCCATCGAATGCCACCCAGCACACCAGGTACCGTCCACCCCCAGAGCGGAGCATCCGGCTGAAGGCCAGCCGCGCGCCGTCGGGCGACCAGCTCGCCACCCCATCCCAGTCACTCGTCATGGTGAGCCGAGCCACACGGCCGCCGCCGGCCGGCATCAGCGCCAGATCGTAGTCATCGGCGCCCTTTGCGCTCCACCGAGCCGTGAGAAACGCGATCCACTTGCCGTCCGGTGAGAGTCGCGGCGCGTCGTCGTCTCGGAGCTCGCTGGTGAGGCGGGTGACTCGGTTGTTCGTGCTTGCAAAGATGTCGATCGTGGTTTCGTTGTTCGTACTCTGGGAGAACGCGAAGTCGCGACCGTTCGCCGCTACCGTCACTTGGTGCACTTCGGTCAGGAGCGGGTCGCTGAACCGGTCCCAAATCGCTGGCAATGCGAGCTTCGGCGTTCGCCGCCACTCACCTGCCCGGATCGGCAGCTGCCCGATCTCGAGCGTGTGCGGCGCCACCCCGCGCCACAGAAACACTTCGTCGTCCGGAGGCTCGGGTACGGGGTGAAGCATCGTGGCCCCGGCCAGCGCGACGACGATCGCGGCGGCGGCGGCCACGGCCCACTTTCGCCGAGCCGACCATAGGCCGATCCGGAACGATCGGGGAAGGCCGGCGACCAGTCCGGAGATTCGCTGTCGGTCGGTCGGATCACCTAACACATCGCTGGCCAGCCGATCGAGTGGGCGCTGGTCGCCGTTGTGGCGGCTCCGCAGGACATAGTCGTGGAACAACCGGCCCAGCTCGCGCTCGCTGCCCGCAGCTGCCAAGTGTCGGGCTGCCCGCACCAGCCGCGGACCCTCGCCATTAGCTCGAGCCTCGAGGGCGAGGCCCAGCTCTCGCTCGGCGGCGCGGAGGGTGTCCTGCGGCGCGGTGTCGAGCGCCGCTTCGGCGATCGCGTCGTGTGCGGTCTCCACCGATCCGGCGTCTCGGCCGATGAGCCCGAGCTGTTCCAGATGATTCAAGGTCCGTTCGAGCTCCTCTTGCCGCCAGCCGACCAGCGGGCCGAGGACCCCGAGCTCGACCGGAGTCCCGGCGGCTGAGAGGAGCAGCAGGAGCCACCGCTCTTCCCGCGAGAGCCGTGTCACCCGGGCGCGGAGTCCCTCGCCGGCGCCGAGAAGCCGGTCGAGCGCCGCCGGATCATGACAGCTCCACCCCTCCAGGCCTAACGCCAGGATCTCCCGGTCCGTCGCGAGCCGCAAGGTTTCGAGGAGCAGGAGCGGAGACCCGGCGCTGGCGATGGTGAGGCCGTCGAGCAGCGGCCGGGCCCACGCAGCCCTGGAGGGAAGCTCTCCTAAGCTCCGAACGAATAGATCGACCTGACTCGCGGTGAGGGGCGAGAGTGTGAGCGTCGCGACCCCGTTCGGCGGTGAGCCCGGCTCTCGGCGGGGCCGGCGGGCGGTCACTAGGAGAACTCGGGCGCCGTCCAGCCGAGATTCGATCGCCTCGAGAATCTGGACCGATTCGGTATCGGCCCAGTGCCCGTCGTCGATGAACAACGCAAAGGGCGCTTCGTGTGCCGCGGACCCGATGAGCTCGCCTATCGCGAGCGCGCGCTTCCGGAGACCCTCGCTGCCGGTGCTCTGATCGGGTATCGCGCTGAACCGTGAGGAGAGCGTGGGATTGAGGCCGACCAGGCTCGCTGCCGATCCCGTCGAAACGGCCATCGCGCCCGGGAGCGCGGCCACCGCCCGTGCCAGCTCCGACACGAATGCGAACGGAATGCTTCGCTCTCCCAT
>JBDTOH010000192.1:0-9782 GCA_039933355.1 Gemmatimonadota bacterium
CGGGCTTCTCTGCTCTGTGAAATAGACCCGTCCGCCCGGCCCGAAGGAGACTCCAACGGCAGGCCCGGGCGAGCGGACCACGATTGTTTCGCCCCCAGCGGCGGGGATGCGAATCAGCTGGAACTCGAGATTGGCGGCGATCGTCTGTCCGCGCGCGGTCGCACCGGTGCCGCGGGTGGCCCAGACCGACCGGCCGTCCGGGCTCCACGTGGGGTCGAGATACTCACCAGGCTCCGACGTTAGGCGTGTCGGCCGTCCACCCGCGAGCGGAGCCTTCCACACCTGACCCCGCGCGACGTCGTCCCACGTCACATACGCGACCCATTGGCCGTCCGGCGAGACGGCAGGCATGAGCTCGACCCCCGCCGAGGAGTCCGCGCTCACCCGGCGAGGATTGCCGGGCGGCGTGACCGCCCACACCGCGCCGATCGCACCGAACACCACGGTCTTCCCGTCCGGCGTCGACGAGGGCCAGCGCAGCATTCGGGCATCGAACGGCTGATCGGTGATGTTCCACTGCGACCGGGCTTGCTCGGACACCACGCGATGGACGCGCGCCGTAAACGGGATCGTCTCCACTCGTCCGTCCGCGACCCAGACTCGGCGGAGCTTGCCGCCTTGCGAGAGCACCATCGACTTCGAGTCCTTCGCCCACGAGTGTCCGGGGAGGATGCGAAGGTTCTTCATGCCGTGGGCTTCGGCCATGTCCAGCGTGATCGGATCCATCAGGATCCGTTCGGCGCCGGTGGTCAGGTCCCGAAGCCAGAGCGCCGTGCGCCGCTTGTAGGTTTGGCCCCGCCAGGAGGTGGACGCGCCGGGAATTCGCCGGGCAAATGCGAGCCACCGTCCATCGGGCGACACCTCGGGCGCCATCTCGATCGACCCCTCGCTCCAATACCACCGGTCCGCCTCGGGCGTCGTCACCGCGACGATCGCGCGGGTCGCGAAGTCATAGCGGCGGATGTGCTGCATCCGCTGGCGTCCGTGCAACGGCTCGGCAAAGGTGGCAAACTGGTAGTACATGGATCGCCCGTCGAGCGAGACGGACGGCCAATAGGCTTGCGTGCCCGACGGCGCTCCGACCAGCTCTTCTGCTCCACCGTCGAGCGAGAACTTCCAGATCCGGACCGAGCGACGGTGCATCGAGTATGTCGGAAAATGCCGAACGGCGATGATTGCAGTGCCGTCCGGAGTCCAGGTCGGCTCGGTCAACCGGGTGACCGGGTCGAGAAAGACGGCGTGCGGGTTCGACCCGTCCGCGTCCATCACCCACAGATTGTTCTGTCCGGCCCGATCCGAGATGAACGCGATCTTCGAGCCGTCGGGCGAATACTTCGGGTCGAAGTTGAGCGCCACGCCGGTCTGCTGCGTTAGGCACTCGGCCGCGCCGCCCTGGGCGGGGACTCGGTAGATGTGCCCCAGGAGATCGAACACGATCCACCGGCCGTCGGCCGAAGCGTCGACCGACATCCAGGTCCCTTCGGTGATCGTGAAGTCGACCTCTCTCGTCCGCCCGCGAGCGGCCCGGACATCCCAACCAGGAGACGCTCCGGTCTGGGCCGGAAGCGGAAACGAACTGCCTAACAACACGCAGGCCAGAAAGAGCGGCCGGAAGAGGCTCATCGGATGTACCTCGGCAGATTGGGTTTCCGGGCCGGTTGAGCGCAACGCGCGGCGGTGGTCCTCCCGCCGCGCGGACTACTTGGCGGTTCGGGTGGAGTCGTCGTCGAGCGTCTTCAACATCTCCTTCCACTCGAACCAACCCGGCTTCCCGCGAATCCACTTCTCGAACCAGTTGAACTCGACGATCCCTTTCGTCAACTGGTTGCGCGGATCGGGAATCCCGTGGCTGCTGCCCGGATACACGAAGAACTCGGTCGGCACGCCGAGCCGCTTCAGGGCCATGTGAAGCTCCTCCGACTGCGGGCGAGGCACCCGGGGATCGCCGTCGACGACATGGATGAGGGTGGGCGTCTTGGCGTTCTTGATGTACTTGAGCGGCGACACCCTCCAGTAGGCGTCGAAGTCGTCGTAGGGGAGCTTGCCGCCCATGTACCATTGCCGGTTGCGCTGGATGTCACTCTCGGCGTACATCGAGATCCAGTTCATGGTGCCGGCGCCGCTCGAGATTGCCTTGAACCGGTCGGTATGGGTGAGGATCCAGTTGGAGTAGTGACCGCCGGCGCTCCACCCCATGGCGCCCAGGCTGTCCGGGTGGGCGATCCCCTGCGCGATCAGGTAATCGACCCCGCTCATGATGTCGTCAAAGCCGCGATCGAAGTATTTGCCGACGCCCGCGGTCTCCATCCGGTGCTGCTCGCCGTAGTTGCTCGAGCCGCGGTAGTTAGGCAGGAGCACCGCATATCCCGCTCCGGCGTAGACCTGAGAGCCGTAACCCGGATTGAACCCAAGCATATCGGCGCCCGCGGGGCCGCCGTGGATCTGGACGATGAGCGGGTAGCGGCGTCCGGCGGTGAAGCCCACCGGCTTGATCAGCACGCCGCTCACCATCCGCCCGTCCTTCGACTTCCAGGTGATCTCTTCCTCATTACCGAGCGCCAGCTCAGCGGACACGAACGGGTTCGGATCGGTGATCTGGACCCACTTGGAACGGTCGGGCAAATCCGCGTCGCTCCGGACCACGTAGTGAACCGCCGGACCCTTGGCATTCGCATACGTGAGCACGATGACGCCGGTGTCGTCGTCCTTCTCCGGGAATGCCAGCGCGGGCTCCGCGACGACCGGCCTGACGGTGGTGGACTCGAGGTCGAGCGCCAGCACCTGGAATGTGGCCTTCACGCCGTCGCCGAAGTAGAGCGTCTTCCCGTCCGCCGACCACCAGGCGATCGACATCGAGCCGTCATAGTTCTCGCCCAGCTTCCGCCACGTCCCGCCCGCATCGGCGACGCGGCGGAGATAGAGCTTGTTGTCGCGCGAGTAGGCGAAGTCGTTCGGCGCGGCGAAGGCGATCCATTGGCCGTCCGGAGAAAAGGTGGCGTCGCTCTCACCGGCCTCCTCGTTGGTGGTGAGCCGCTCGACCTTGCCCGAGGCGACGTCGAGCAGGTAGAGGTCACCGAAGTCGCCGGACTCGGTCACCGTCCGCTTGTAGCGGTCGTTCGGCATCCCAGTGAAGACGATCCACTTGCCGTCCCTGGACACCCGCGGATTGCCGGCGCTGTAGTCCCGGCCTCCCGTTAGGCGCCGCTCTTCCCTGGTCGCGAGGTCGAGCGTCCACAGCTGCTGCAGCGGAAGATCCTGGTTCCGGATCTTGACGTCGAACTTCTTCTCGAGGCGGGCCTTGTCGTCCCGGTCCACGGAGTCGGGCGCCAGGAAAAAGAGCTTGCCGCCGTCGCGAGACAGCTGCCACCAGGTCACCGGCGTCGCGTGGCGGGTCAGCTGCATCGGCTTGGGATCGCCGCCTTGGACCTGGTCGGCCCTCAACGTCCATACCTGTTGGTCGTCCGGCTTCCCGACGCTGTACGCGAGCCACTTGCCGTCGCGGGAGAACGCGAACGAGCCGACGCCGTCCTTGGCATCGGTGATCTTCGTCGCCTCACCGCCGTCGGCCCGCATGGCGTAAAGCTGGTTCGTCGCGGTCGGGCCGGTCCCGTCCCGATTGGACGCAAACACGAAGTAGCCGCCGTCCCTCGACCAGGCGGGGTTGATCTCGTTCTTGTCTTTCGTAAAGGTCAGCTGCCGGCCGGTCGACACGCCCCGCTCCGCCGAGACGAGGTAAATGTCGGTGAACCGCTTCGCCTCCTTCCAATCGAGGACGGAGAGGGTGTAAAGCACCGACTTCCCATCGGGGCTCACCGCGAAGCTTCCGGCGTTCCGGATTCGCTGCGCATCCATGAACGTCATGGGGCGCTTAGTCTGCGCGGACAGGAGTGTCGCGGGGGCGACGAGCGCCACCAGCGAGCGAACGACGATTCGGTGGATCCGCATCGCGGTCATTTCTCGACCGGCTTCGGCACCGGTGGATAGAGTCCCTCCTCGGCCAGCCGTCTGTAGAACGGCCGCAGGCGCGCGACGAACCGATTGATCTCGTCGATTGCGGCCGGCATTTCGATCTTGGCCTCACTCCACAGAGCGAGATCGTTTTCGCTGGGCGGGGCCACGGCGCCGCCGATGTTGCCGACGACGGCACCCAGCTTGAACGGCAGAATCTTACGGAATTCGGCGAAGTTGAACTCCGACGTGTCGTCCTCGTCGCGGATCCCGAGCTTCTTCTTGAGCGGCTCGAGATCCTTGACCAGGCTGTCCAACGTGCCCTTGATCGCCGGCGACAGCTTGGTGCTGTCGGGCAGCTGGCTCTTGATGTCTTTGAGCTGCTTGTTCGCCGTGCTGACCGCGTCCACCGCCTCGGCGAGCTTGGCCTGGAGCTGTTGGCCTTCCTTGAGGAGATCGTAGCGGCGGCGACGGTCCGCGTCCGTGATCTGAATATCGGGATCGCCCTGAATCGTGAGCGGCGCGGACGCGACTTCCTTCCCGTTCATGATGAGGGTCGCGCGGAAATCGCCGGGCAACACCATGGGTCCTGGTGTTCCTCCTTCGCGACGGCCGAAGAACCCGAAGCCACCGCCTCCACCCGGCGCGGCCGGTCCCGGCTTCTTGACGGCGGGAATCGGCTCGATCTGCAGGTCCCAGACGATGGTGCTCGTGCCGGCGGCCAGGCCTTCCTTCATCGCGTCGCCCTTGATCTCGCGGACCTGATTGCCCGCGTTGTCCTTGATCACGATCCGCGCGCTGTCCGCCGTGGTCTTGAGCCAATAAGTGATCGCGGCGCCGAAGTGCGGATTCTCGCCGATGAACTGCATGTCACCCTGGCTGCCGTAGTAGCGGGTCCCGGCGGGGATGCGCTGGTAGACCGGCGCCGCGGCAAAGATATGGGCCTCACCAGCCTGAGCCTTGGTAGCTTCCTGGAACGGTGACAGCTCGTCGAGCACCCAGACCGCTCGCCCATGGGTCGCGAGGATCATCGCATTGTCCCGGGGATGTAGCGTGATCTCGTAGATCGGCACGGTCGGCAGATTTGCCCGGACTCGGGTCCACGCCTTGCCCCGGTCGAGCGACGCCCACAGTCCGGTCTCGGTACCGAGGTAAAGGACGTCAGCGTTCTTCAGATCTTCCGTGATGGTGCGGACGACTTCGCCCTTGGGCAGGTTCGCGGCGATCGACTTCCACGAGCTCCCGTAGTCGGAGCTGGCGTAGACGTAGGTGCCGTAGTCGCCGGTGCGGTGGGCGTCGAACGTCGCGTAGATGGTCGCTTCGTCGAACTTGGACGGCTCGACTTTCGAGACGTATGCCCATTTGGGCGCGTTAGGAATCTTGGACGTCACGTTGGTCCAGGTGGCCCCCTCGTCCTTGCTGACGTTGAGCTGGCCGTCGTCGGAGCCGGTGTAGAGCAGGCCCGGCTTCTGCTTCGACTCGGCGATGGTGAAGAGCGTGGCGTAGTTATCGACGCCGTCGTTCTTCGCGATCTTGACGTCCTTGAGCTTGGTCCCGAACAGCTCGAGCGTGTCGCGATCGACGCCCGTCGTGAGGTCGGGGCTGATCGCTTTCCACGAATGGCCCCGATCGGGCGACTTGAAGAGCCGGTTGCCGCCGGCGTAGATCGTCGCCGCGTCGTGCGGGGAGATCAGCATCGGGCTGTCCCAGTTCCACCGATATGGCTTCTCGCTGGACGGTGCCGCCGGCTGAATCCCCTTGTTCTCGCCGGTCAGCTTGTCGAACCGGCTCAAGCTGCCTTCCTGCGACTCGGTATAGATGATCCGGGCGTTGGTCGGGTCGATCAGGTTGACGAACCCGTCGCCGCCGGGGACGGTCCACCAATCGGCGTCGGTGATACCGTCGCCGACCCGTACTTGGCTCGGGCCGCACCACGACTGGTTGTCCTGGAGGCCGCCGCAGACGTTGAACGGCGTCTGCATGTCGTAGCCGACATGATAGAACTGGCCGACGACGAGGTTAGGCAGCCACATCCACTTGGCGCCCTTGTCGTAGGTGATCGAGACGCCGCCGTCGTTCCCGATCATCATATGATCCGAGTTGTTCGGATCGATCCACATGGCGTGGTGATCGACGTGAATCCGGTTCGCGCCGTCGAACCGGAACGTCTTCCCGCCGTCGTCCGAGACCCCGAGGGGCGTCTCCGGCGAGTAGACTCGAAGGTCGTTCTTGGGATCGACCCGGATCACGCCGAAGTACATGGGGCGGCCGTTGTGCGACCCCATCTTCCGCCAGGAGAAGCCGGCGTCGTCGGAACGGTAGACGCCGCCCTCCTTGGCATGCTCGATCCGGGTGTACACGATGTTGGGATTGCTCCGGTAGATATCGATCCCGATCCTGCCTAACGGACCTTCGGGGATTCCCTTGGTGAGCCTGCTCCAGCTCCGCCCGGCGTCCGTGCTCTTGTACAACCCGCTCGCCGGCCCGCCGCCGTTGAACCCGAAGCCGGCTCGGCGCCGCTGATAGGCGGCGGCGTAGAGGACCTTGTTGTTGGCCGGGTCCATCACGAGGTCGGTGCCGCCCGCGTCGGGCCCGGGGTCGAGCACCTTGCTCCAGCTGACGCCGCCGTCGGTTGTCTTGTAGATGCCGCGCTCACCGCCGGAGCGCCAGAGGTCGCCTAACGCCGCGACATAGACGACCTCGTGGTCGACCGGGTCGATCACGATCTTCGCGATCTGCTTCGAGTCCTTGAGGCCCATGTTCTTCCAGGACCGGCCGCCGTCGGTGGACTTGTAGACGCCGTCGCCCCACGAGGAGCTCTGCCGGTTGTTGCCCTCGCCGGTTCCGACCCAGACCAGGTTCGGATCGTCCCGCGGAATTGCCACGTCGCCGATCGAGGACACCGCCATTGAATCGAACACGGGGGTGAGCGTGATCCCGTTGTTGACGGTCTTCCAGACGCCACCGGTCGCCGTCCCGATATAGAAGATCCGCGGATCGCGCTCGAACACCGCAATGGCGTCGATCCGGCCACTCATCCCCGCGGGGCCGATGTTCCGGAACTTGAGTCTGTCGAACGGCCCACCCTTGAAGCTGGAATCGGCGGCGGCAGGCGCCGCTTGGGGTTTGAGTTGGGCGGTCGCCCGAGGGAGGCCGGCCGGCACGAGGAGGAAGAATCCGAGAACCGCACGGGTTGCAAACCGAGACACGAAGGGACCTCCGGGAGGAATGGCGCCGGGATAGGATACATGCCGGTGAGGGTGCGCGGGAGGGGGCGTGGGGCTGCGGAGACGGGGGACGGGGATCACTGAGGAACGTCCTGCCGTCCTGCCGCCCTCCTACACGCTCCGGAGCTTCCACTTCCCCCGCCGGAACACCAGCGCGCTCAGGACCGCCAAGGTCGAGAACGCGATTGTGATCGCCCAGAACACGCCGCTCGGACCGAAGCCGAGGGTCTTGGCCAGTATCCAGGCGAGCGGAATCTCCCAGCACCAAAAGCATAGCAGATTCAGCAGCGTCGGCGTCCGGGTGTCGCCGGCCCCGTTGAACGCGTTCGAGATCACCATCCCGTACGCGTAGAACAGGAACCCGCAACTCACGATCCGGACGGCCTGAGTCCCGTAGTGAACCACGAGCGGATCGCCCGGGACGATCGCGGCCATCATCCGGGGAGCGAGGGCAAAGAAGAGCACGCCGATCAGGCCGAGAAAGATCAGGTTGTAGTAGCCCGCCTTCCACACGGCCTGCTCGGCCCGGTCCGGTTTCTTCGCGCCTAACGATTGGCCGACCATCGTCGCGGCGGCGTTGCTCATGCCCCAGGCCGGCAACAGCGCGAACAGCACGACCCGGATCGCGATGGTGTACCCTGCGATCGCCTCCTTGCCGAACGTGGCGATCACCCGAACCAGGCCGATCCAGCTCGCGGTCCCGATCAGGATCTGGAACACCCCGTTCACCGAGAGCCGAATCAGCGTTTTCATCACGCCGAGATCGACCTTGAGGTGACCAGCCCGGATCACAAACCGGCGGTCGGTTCCGGCAAGGCGGTAGAACTGATACAGGACTCCGACCCCGCGGCCGAGCGTCGTCGCGACGGCGGCGCCGGTCACGCCCAGCTTGGGAAACGGACCGAGTCCGAAGATCAGCAACGGATCGAGGATCATGTTGCAGATGTTCGCGATCCACAGGCACCGCATCGCGACCGCCGCGTCGCCCGCGCCGCGGAAGATGGCGTTGATCAAGAACAGGAGCAGCACCACCACGTTGCCGCTGAAGAGCAGCCTGGTGTACCCGACCCCATGTCCGATCACGTCTTCGGGCGTTCCCATCACCCGGAGCAGCGAAGGCGCCCCAATCCCGCCGACGAGCGCGATCGGGATCGAGATTAGGATGCCGAGCAGGATTGCCTGAACCGCGACGTCGGCCGCTTGATCCGGGCGCTTTTCACCGATCCGGCGCGCGACGATAGCCGTGGCCCCAATGCCGAGCCCCATTCCCAAGCCGTAGATCAGGCTGAACATCGACTCGGTCACGCCGACGATCGACGCCGCCTCGGCGCCGAGCCGGCTTACCCAGATGATGTTGACGACCGCAAACACCGACTCGAGGGCGACCTCGAGGACCATCGGCACCGCGAGCAAGATGAGCGCGCGGCCAACCGGGCCCTCCGTGAAATCCTGGCCGTGCGCGCCGCCCACGGCGGACCGGACGGTGGCCCAAAACGACGGATTGCGCGACTCTGTCAAAACCGGCTCCCCGGTCATGCCGATTCCTGCGTTTGAAAGAAATGAGAGGCGGTCCGACAGTCTGGCCCTTGCGCGCGATGAGGACGACAGACTGGCGCTGCAGACGACGTTTCCATCCCCAATGTCCCGCTCTGGACCAGGGCAATCCCTCGCCCGAGCAATCCGCGGGCCGACTCCCCGCCTCCGATCGCCGGGTGACGGACAGGGCCGCTCCCAAAATGGGCCACCGAAGATAGCATCGCGACTTGTCGCTGGATGTGGGCCATGTCACCTTACAGTCGCCCTAACGATGAGCCTGGCAATGCCGTCGAGAACTCCGAGGAGCCGGCCGTGATGAACGCCGAGCGCTACAGCGCGCAGGAGGTGGCCTGGCTCGAGCGGTTCCGGAACATCTGTCTTGCGATTCCCGGCGCGACGGAAGCGCTCAAGTGGGGTCACCCAAACTTTCTCATCGGTAAGAAGATCTTCGCGTCCTTTGGCCGGGAAGTCGGCGTTATTTCGGTCGCCTTCAAGTGCCCCGAGCCGAAACAGGCTGCGCTGCTCGCGAGCGGCCGCTATATCGCGGCGCCCTATGTCGGCCGATATGGCTGGGTCTGCTTTCCGCTCCGGGGCCGGATCCCGTGGGGGGAGCTCGCCGAGGGGGTGGCGGAGAGTTGTAAGCTGGTCGCCGCTAAGCCGCGGAGGGCGCCCGCCTAACCTCCTGCCCGCAGCTTTCTCTTCCCGGTACGTCGCCCGCCCCTCCTCCCTCGCAACCTTCCAACCCACCTCTGAGCCGTTTTGGGACCCGCCTACGCGTGGGTCGTGGTGCTTTGCGACTGCTCGATAGCAAAGCGAGACCCGAACCCGACCCGGAGGCTCTCCAATGCGAAGTCGTTCCTCGTCTTACGTCCTGGCATGTTGCGGTGCACTCGCCGCGCTCGGCTGTGACCAGCCCACTGCGGTAGCTCCAGTCCGAGAGCCGATCGTCACGAATCCCCTGCCCGGCCCGGGCCTCGGTAGCAACCCGCCGTGCACCCACCATTGGGCCACCGCTGTCAATGGAAACTGGACCGATCAAACCAAGTGGAATACGGGAACGGTGCCGGGCTC
>JBDTOH010000193.1:0-9755 GCA_039933355.1 Gemmatimonadota bacterium
TTCAGCCCACCAGCCTCTTCAACACGCTCCTGATGCTTGGCGCGCTGGCCGCGGGGATCGGGCTGGTCGCGCGGGCCGTTCGGGTGCACTAGAGCCGGATGCGGGCGCTTCATCAGGTCGTGACCCGGACCGAGGGCGTTCGCGCCGGCGCTGCGGTGTTCGCCGGGACTCGGGTGCCGGTCCGCTCGCTGATGGAGCACTTCGACCGCGGCGGAGACCTCGACGGGTTCCTGGCCAAGCACGCATCGGTTCGCCCCGACGTGGCGCTCGCGGCCTGCGCGTTAGGCCTGGAGGCGCTGCTGGAAGGGGTGCCGCTCGATCCCGGGCCGCCGCAGCGCTCGCTGCTGCCCCGGCTCGACTCGGCCGGCATCATCCAGAACGCCGAGGAGCTCTCGGCGAAGCAGGTGATCGGGAAGCGGGTGCTCTGTCCGGCCTGCCGCAGCTTGGTCTTCAAAGCGTGGCCGGAGGGATGGGACAGCCACGCCGAGCGGCGGTGCCGGGGTCTGTCGGTGAAGGGCGGAACCGAGCGGAAGGAAGAGTTTCGGCGGAAGTACGGGTATTTGTTTCGGAGCTAGTCGGGTGCCAATCGCCAAGGAGAGTACCGCAATGCGGATCAGCTCGCTGGCCGTGATCCTGCTCGCCGGATCCAGCATCCTCGCGCCGGCCGACGCCTCGGCCCAGGCGAAGGTCTCCTCGTTAGGCCGGTACAGCGGCTACGGCGAAGCCCGATACGACGGGTACCAGCGCAGCTCGGAATACGTCACCATGCGCGACGGCGTCAGGCTGGCCGTCGATATCCTGCGGCCGACCAAAGGCGGCGTGGTCGCGACGGAGCGGCTGCCCGTCCTTTGGAGCCATGTCCGGTATCAGCGAGGCAATCGGGCTGCCGACGGCACCATCGCCGACTTCACCCGATGGATGGGGGACGGCTCGGACATCCTGATCAAGCATGGATATGTGGTGGCCGCGGTGGATACCCGCGGCGGGGGTGCCTCGTTCGGCACGCAGCAGGGATTCTTCTCGCGGGAGGAAACCCGCGACGGGTATGAGATCACCGAGTGGCTGGCGCGCCAGCCCTGGTCGACCGGGAAGATCGGCATGATCGGGCGATCGTATCTGGGCATCACCCAGCTGTTCGCCGCGTCCGAAAAGCCGCCCCACCTGAGAGCGATCTTCCCCGAGATGTCCGTGTTCGAGTGGTATCCGATGATCTACCCCGGGGGAATCTACCGAGACGATTTCTTCGCCCATTGGCAGCAGCTCACCCACATGCTCGACAACTCGACCTCGGGAGAATGGTTCAGCCGAAAGCCCGGACAGGTCTTCCCCGTCGATGGTCCGGCCGGCTCTGCGCAGCGCGACTCCGCGATCGCCGGCCACGCGGCCAATCGAGACATATTCGAGATGTGGGGCGGCGTGAAGTTCCGCAACAGCGTTGATCCCAAGACCGGCAAGCAGATCTTTCTCGAGCGAGGACCGGCGACGTACCTCGCCCGGATCAACGGCTCGGGCGTGGCGGTCTACATGCAGGCCGGCTGGTTCGACGCCTTTCCCCGCGACGCGGTGCTCTGGTTCAACAATCTCACGGTTCCGCAAAAGCTGGTGATCGGCCCCTGGTTCCACGGCGGCAACGAGGGGTTCGATCGCAACACCGAACGGCTCCGCTGGTTCGACTATTGGCTCAAGGGCGTGCCTAACGGCATCATGCGGGAGCCGCCGATCAGCTACAAAGTGATCAGCGCTCCCGAGGAAGTCGCCTGGCGGAGCACCAGCCGTTGGCCGGTCGCCGGAACGACGGCGGCGGCGTACTACTTGAGCGCGGGGCGGAGCGGCTCGGTCGATTCTCGGAACGACGGCACCCTCGCGGCTCGCCTTCCGGCCGCCACGACCGCCGCCGACTCGGGACGGGTCGACACCACCGCGACGCTCGGCCCGGGCACCCGGTGGGCCGCCACGTACGGCGGGAACAACGGCTATCCCGACCTCGCGCCTAACGACGCCCGCGGCCTTACCTACTCGACGGCGCCGCTCGAGCGTGCCATCGAGGTCATCGGCCACCCGATCGTGCACCTCTGGATCACCTCCTCGGAGCACGACGCCGACGTCTTCGCCTACCTCGAGGACATCGATCCGGCCGGTCATTCGACTTATGTGACCGAAGGCGCCCTCCGCGCTTCGCACCGCAAGCTCGCGCCGGCCCCGTTCAAGAATTTCGGGCTGCCGTGGACCCGGAGTGGTCAAGCCGACGTCGCGCCACTGCCGGCCGCCCCGACTGAGCTGGTGTTCGACCTCTTGCCAACGGCCAAGCGGTTCGTCGCGGGGCATCGGATCCGGCTCACCATCACGGGCGCGGATCGCGACACCCACCACCTGGTCTACCCGGCTGTACCGCCCCAGGTCGCGATCTACCGGGACCGGGCTCGTGCGTCGCGGGTCGTGCTGCCGGTGATCGCGGTCAAACCGTAGCACGGACGGGTCTCCCGGCCCGGCCCGCGCCGTCCCCGGCGACCCCGTCCAAGCCGGCCCGCGCTCGGCGTCTCCCGATGGTGCGGGTCCTGTGCTATGGTTTGGGATCGACCGATTGGCTCTATGGCTTTCCGTTTCACCTTCCTCGCCGCCGCCGGATGTCTCGTCGGGATCCTCACGCCGGTGAGCGCGCAGGCACCCGCCGCGGTCGACTCCGCCAAGAATCTGAAGTACGCGCGCTCGGTCCAACGCTCCTTCGAGCTGAGCCGCCGGTCCGCCGTGAGCGGTGGCCCGATCTCGACCGGGCGCTGCGAGGAGCGGGTCGGCCAGTTTTGCTACTGGTACGACGAGGACGAGCTGGTTCCGACCACCGAGCCGGAGATCGTCACCGAGCGGCGCGAACGGCTGATGGCTGAGCTCGATGCGGCCGCCCGGCGCCATCCCGGGGATGGCTGGGTCACCGGGCAGCGGGTTCGATATCTGATCGAAGCCGGGCTCTATGCCGACGCGGTCGGTGTCGCGCGGGAGTGCCGGGCCACCCCCTGGTGGTGTGCCGCCCTCGAGGGGTTCGCGCTCCACTCGTCGGAGCGGTTTACCGAGGCCCAGGTCGCGTTCGACCGCTCCCTCGCGGAGATGCCGCCCGGCCAAGCGTGCGCCTGGCTGGACATCGAGCCGCTGCTCGAGAGTCGCGAAGGTGACGCCTTTCACAGGACCGGATGCGACGACCGCCGTGCTGCCGTCGACTCCCTGCTCTGGCTCGGCCGGCCGGCCTATTCTCGGGCAGGCAACGATCTCTTCACCGAGTTCCTGTCCCGCCGCACGATGATCGCCATGCTTTCGAATGCCCGAACGCCCCACGGGACGGGGTGGGGTCCGGACGCCGCCGAAATCCTCCTTCGGTACGGTAGGGAGGTCGCCTGGCGAGCCGACGCGCCGGGTTACGGCGACGCCACGGTGCGGGTGGTCGGCTATGAGCGGAAACCGGCGTACCCGTTCATCCCGGTGTTCAAGAACCGTGACGATCGGACGGACTGGGAGTGGGATCTCCGCCGCGACCGGCCTCGAATGCGCTACAGCCCGACCTATTCCAGCGGCTTTTCGCCGATTCCCGAGTATCAGCTCGCGCGCTTCCCGCGCGGCGATTCAGTGGCGGTCGTCGTCGGATTCTCGCTCGAGCGGGATACGGCCTTTGCGACTGCGGACCTCGACGCAGCGCTCGCGCTGGCGGGCGACCCTCGGGTGCCGCCCGTCGTTAGCCGGGTTCGTCTTCTCCGAGCGCGTGGCGGCCTGATCGCCGTCGGGCGCGCCACCGATTGGATCGTAAGCGTCGAAGGCCAGCGGAGCGGCGGGAAGCGGCAAGTCCTTCTCAGGACGACCATTGAGCAGCTACCGCCGAGCGCTGTCGCCGTGTCGGATCCGCTCCTGATCACATCCGGTGATCCGCCGGCCTCTCTCGAGGCGGCGGCGGCGCGGGCACTGCCCTCGAGCCGGGTTTCGCGCGAGACACCCGTCGGAGTGTACTGGGAGATCACGGGCGCCACCGGCGATTCGCTATCCGTCACGCTGGCGGTCGTGCCGGAGAAGCGCGGTCTTCTGGCAAGGATCGGCGAAGGCCTTACGCTCGCGAAGAAGCAGGTCCCGCTCGCTGTCACCTACCGGGCTCCGTCCGACGGCGCCGGCACGGCCGGCCGGTCCATCGAAATCGACTTTCGCACCGTGAAACCGGGCCGCTACCGGCTCCGTCTCGAACTCAGCGCCGGCAACGGTATCGTTCGGGTCGTCGATCGTCCTCTCATCGTGGAGTAATCCCTGCGCTGCTTCGCTTTTGCTGCATTGCTCTGGCTGGCGGCCGGAGCGGGTACGCTTTCGGCCCAGAAGCCGGTCGCCCCGTCCTCCGGACGGCTTCCGCTCGACCCCGCGGTCACGGTCGGGAAGCTTCCCAACGGGCTTCGCTACTACATCCGGGTCAACCATCGGCCTGAGAAGCGCGCCGAGCTTCGGCTGGTCGTCAACGCGGGGTCGGTGCTCGAGGACGACGACCAGCGCGGGCTCGCGCATTTCGTCGAGCACATGGCGTTCAACGGGACGACCCGGTTCAAGAAACAAGAGCTGGTCGATTACCTCGAGCGAATCGGGATGCGCTTCGGCGCCGATCTCAACGCGAGCACCTCGTTCGACGAGACCGTCTACGAGCTTCAGGTCCCCACCGACAGCGCCCACTTGCTCGACAAAGGGATTCAGATCCTCGAGGACTGGGCCCGCGGCGTCACCTTCGACACCGCCGAGGTGCGCAAGGAGCGCGGCGTCGTGATCGAGGAGTGGCGGCTCGGCCAGGGCGCCGGTTCCCGCGTCCTCAACAAACAGCTGCCGGTCATCTTCCGGGGGTCTCGGTATGCGGAGCGGCTCCCGATCGGGACCAAAGAGTCGCTCGAGACCTTCGACCGGAAGGATCTGGTCAGGTTCTATCACGACTGGTACCGGCCGGACCTCCAAGCCGTCGTCGCGGTCGGCGACTTCGATCCCAAGGTGGTCGAGCGGTTGATCCGCCAATATTTCGGGCGGATCCCGGCAGCGGTCCACGCCAAGCCCCGGCCGGCCTATGGCGTGCCGCCCCGCGATTCGATCGCGGTGGCGATCGCGACCGATCCCGAGCTGACCCAGACCACGGCGAGCATCTACCTGATGCGGCAAGGTGTTCCGAAGGGGACACTCGCCGAGTATCGCCGGTCGCTGGTGGCGGACCTCTACGCCCGGATGCTGAATGCCCGCCTGAGCGAGATCACCCAGCGCCCGAACCCGCCGTTCCTCGCCGCCGGAGCGGGCCAGAGCACGCTGGCCCGCTCGAAGGAGGTCTTCTCGTTAGGCGAGCTCGTGTCGGATACCGGGCTCGCGCGCGGGTTCCAGGCGGTGCTGGTGGAAGTCGAGCGGGTGGACCGGCACGGCTTCACGAAACCGGAGCTGGAGCGGGCCAAGCGGGAAGTGCTCCGCGGCTACGAGCAGGCGTATGCAGAGCGGGACAAGACCGAGTCGGCGTCGCTCGTGGGGGAGTACGTGGAGAACTTCCTCACCGGCGCGCCGGCGCCCGGGATCGCGTACGAGTTCGATCTCGTCAAGCAGCTCGTGCCGGGCGTCACGCTCGAGGAGCTGGAGAGGTATGCGCGGACCTGGCTCGGGTCGAAGGACCGGGTCGTGCTGGTGAGCGCGCCGGCCAAGCCGGAAGTTCGGGTTCCACCGGAGCAGGACTTCATCGCGGCGTTCGACAAGGCGAAACGGACGGACGTCGCGGCGTACAACGAAACGGTCTCCGACGCCCCGCTCGTCTCCGAGCGGCTCGCTCGCAAGCCCATCGTCTCCGAAACGCGGGACACGGCCATCGGAGTGACGCGCTGGACGCTCGCCAACGGCGCTCGCGTCATCGTGAAGCCGACGGACTTCAAGGCCGACCAGGTCATCCTCTATGGCTTCAGCCCGGGCGGGACGTCGTTGGCGCCCGACAGCCTCTACACGGCCGCGAGCTTCGCCGCGCAGATCGCCAATGTGAACGGCCTCGGCCCCTTCAGCGCGGTCGTGTTGGAGAAGAAGCTGGCGGGGATCGCGGTCCAGATCGCCCCCTTCATCGCGACCTATCAGGAAGGGATCCGCGGCAACGCATCGCCGAAGGATCTGGAGACGCTCTTTCAGCTCGCCTTTCTCCAGTTTCAGCCGCCCCGCCCCGACGACTCCGCGTTCACGGCGTTCAAGCAGAATATTCGCGCTGCGATCGCAAATCGCGGCGCCAGCCCCGAGGCCGCGTTCGGGGACACGGTTCGCGCCGTCCTCGCGCAGCATCATCCGCGGGCCCGACCCCTCACGCAGGCGATCGTGGATTCCCTCGATCAAGCCCAGGCGCTCGCGGTGTACCGCGATCGGTTCGCGGACGCGAGCGACTTCACCTTCATTCTCGTCGGTTCGTTCACGCTCGATGCCGTGCGGCCGCTGGTCGAGACCTACTTGGCCAATCTGCCGGCGATTTCCCGCACGGAAGCGCCCCGCGACGTCGGGCTCACGCCGCCGACCGGCGTCGTGCTGCGCGAGGTTCGGAAGGGAACCGAGCCAAAGGCGTCGGTGAGCCTCACGTTCACCGGGCCGTTCGAGTACACTCGTGAAGAGCGCCAGGCGTTCCGGGTTCTCACCGACGTCCTGACGATCCGGTTCCGCGAACAGCTCCGCGAAGAACAGGGCGGGACGTACGGCGTTTCGGTGAGCGGAGCGCCCCAGAAGATCCCCCGGCCACAGTACTCGCTCAGCGTGGATTTCGGTGCCGCGCCCGCGCGGGTCGATCAGCTCGTGGCGCTGGTCTTCGCCCAGATCGACTCGATCGACGCCAAAGGCCCGACCGAAGCCGAGCTGGCAAAGGTGCGCGAGCAGATCATTCGGGGCCGGGAGACCGAGCTCAAGGAGAACGGCTTCTGGCTCGGGCTCCTGCTCTCCGCGGAGCAGAACGGGGATGAGCCGGCTTCTCTGGTGGGCACCGCCGGCGTGCTCCGGCAGGCCACGGTCGAGCGGATTCGTGATGCCGCCCGAAAGTACCTCCGGAAGGACAACTACGTGCTGGTGAAATTGATGCCGGAGAAGTAGGCCGCCCGAAGAGGCTCGGGGCGTCCGCCGGCTCGGGGCGCCTAACGCCAAGCGGCCGCCACGGCCCGGTTCGACGCCGGAACACCCAACGACAAGGAGAGGCCCCGATGGCCGCACCGGTCTACGAGCGCCCCGCCCCCGGCGAATACGCCGAGTGGTATGCCGGCTATGTCAAAGCGGTCGGCGACGAAGACTTGCTCGAGCTGCTCGCCCGCCAGTGGTATGATGTCGCCTCCCTGGCCTCGTCGCTTCCCCTCGGCAAGGCCGAGTATGCCTACGCGCCCGGCAAGTGGATGCTCAAGGAGGTCATCGGGCACTTGAGCGACGCCGAGCGGGTCTTCTCGTACCGGATCCTTCGGATTGCACGGGCCGATGAGACGCCGCTCGCAAAGTTCGATGAGAACGCGTGGATGGGACCGGCCAAGTTCACGGAACGCAAGCTCGGCGATCTGGTCACCGAGTTCCAGGCGATCCGCCAGGCAACGCTCGCACAGCTCCGCCACTTGCCCCCCGAGTCGGTGACCCGGATTGGGATCGCCAGCGGGTGGCCGGTCTCGGTCCGGGCCCTCGGCTATATCATCGCGGGTCACGTCCAGCACCATCTGGGCGTGATCCGCGAGCGCTATCTCGCCTAACAATGGGCGAGGCGGCTCCGCCGGTCCAGGGAGTGCTCGAGACCGGGCTCTACGTCGCCGACGTGGACCGGTCGGTTCAGTTCTACGAGCGGCTGTTCGGGTTCACCCGGCTCCACGCCGATCACCGCTTCGCGGCGCTCGAAGTGATCCCGCACCGCCAGGTGCTTCTGCTGTTCCGGAAAGGCGCGACCCTCACCGCGATCCGGATTCCGGGCGGGACGATTCCGCCCCACGATGGCGACGGGCAGCTCCACTTTGCGTTCGCGGTCGATGCGACGATGATCGAGCGGTGGGTCGCGCGGCTCGCCGAGCAGGATGTCGCGCTCGAGAGCCGGGTCCGGTGGGAACGGGGCGGCGAGAGCCTTTACTTCCGCGACCCCGACGGAAACCTCGGCGAGCTCGCGACTCCGGGCCTCTGGTGGCCTGCCGGGCCGTGAGGTCTCAGCGGCCTCTGGAGCAGCTGTAGGCGAGCTCGTCCGCAAAGTCCTTCGGCTTGGCGATCGTCTTGAAAAACTCGTCCAAGTATTCGCGGACCTCCTGCTTTCGCTTGGGGTCGAGCTCGGCGATCGAGCCAAAGATCCCCTGAATCGTGTCCCGTTTCGCCCGGAATTTCTCCAGTGTAGGGATGAATGCCTCGATCTTTCGGCACGCGCCCATGTAAAGCCGGGTGCGAACCGATTTGATCGGGAGCCGATAGTCGGGGATCGCGTAGGGCGCGCCGACCAGCCCGGAGAAATCGAAGTCGTAGGAGACGGGGACGAACCAGGGGATCTCGGGAACTTGGAGCAATCGGACGTTGTGCAGCGAGTAGATCGACCAGTCGGTGTTCCCGATCATGTAGTTGAAGACGGAGACCAGATCGAGCTGAAGCGAGTCCACATCGTCGAATCTCCCCCCCATCCGCTTGATTAGCTTGGCGTCGTGGCGCCTGGCCATGCCTTCGTCCGGCTCGAGGAAGAAGCCGTAGCGGGTGACGTTCTTGGTCGAGTCGCCGTCGTATTCGTAGTGAACCCGGGCGAGCCGGGAGCGGTGGCTGAACTCGGTGAACAGATTGTAGACCCGGTAGATCGACTGCTCGATCAGGAGATTCTGTTCAAACCGAGGGTTCGAGTTGCAGTGCGTGATGAGCTTGAGCGACTTCTGGCCGCTGAACGCCGTCTGCTTCGTAGAATCTTTCTCGAAAGTCACCCTGAGCGGCGGGAACGAACAGGTGCCGGGCTTGAGCCGGAAATGGCCTCTGGTCGCGAGCGTGATCGGGAGCGTGATGGGTCCGCGCTTCGGATCCGTGTAGCTCAGCGTCCCGGGGAAGGTCTTGGTGCTGTTCGTGTCCCGAACCCTCGCTAGTCCCTTGAAATCGCTCTTGATCGCGATGGCGAGCGCCGTGGAGTCTCGGAAAAGGCGGGCGGGTTCGGTGGACTTTTCGGGCTTGGTGTCCTGGGCAAGGAGCCGTGACGCCAGTAGGGCGCCGGCGAGAACGGTCCCGACGGCAAGTCGACCCACGGTGACGCTCCATGTTGGAAGTGTGGTAGCGCCGATATTATTCCATATGGTCAGGATTGGCCAGGACCGGCGCGACTCTCTCACCCCAGCGACCATGTCCCAGATGGCTCGGCCCAAGCCCCGCGTGGCGGCCTTTTCGGTGCTCGCGCTCCTGTTTTGCAGCGCTCCCGCCTCGGCTCCGACCCAGGGACCGAGCCCGCAGGCGCCCGCGCCGACGTTGCTGGTCTTCATCACCGTGGACCAGCTCCGGCCCGATTACCTCGATCGCTACAAGAGCCAGTTCACGGGCGGTCTCGCCCGGTTCGTAAAGCAGGGGGCCTTCTTCACCGAAGCCTATCAGGACCATGGGATTACGGAGACGGCACCGGGCCACGCGAGCCTCATGTCGGGGCGGTTCCCCCGGAGCACCGGCATCACCCGGAACGCGGTGGGCGTGGGCGACGCAACCTCTCCGCTCCTCGGCTCTACCGACTACAGTGCGTCGCCTCGGCGGTTTCGGGGTACCACGCTGACCGATTGGCTGCTGGCGAAGAACCC
>JBDTOH010000194.1:0-9710 GCA_039933355.1 Gemmatimonadota bacterium
CCTTGGGTTGCCTGCCGCCCGGTGCCTAACGGACTTCGCTCGAGCGAGAATCTCCGCAAAGCGGCTTCGAGAGCGAGCGGCCGTTGCGACCGCTGACGGACACTGCACAATTCGATAGGCGCCGGCTTCTCCTACGTGGGGGGACGTTTGGGGAGGACGATGTTCCTCGGGGGCGGCGGCGCGGGCGGGGCCTGGCGCGGTGCTACCCGGCGCACGAACCGCTGATGCAACGGGAAATATCCATAGCCCAGAAGGGCCGAGTTGTAGGGAATGACGTCGAAATAGGCGGAAGTGAGCGCCGAGCGAGCGTCCTTCGAGAGGCTGTAGTCAGCCACTTCCCAGTCGCTCGGGAGCTGCCGCACCAGCGTAAACCGCTGGTATAGAATCCCGCCCGCGGGCAGATCGCTGGCGTAGTTGATGTTGGCCCACTCGACCGGCGGCGTGTAAGACTCGTCTTTGGAATAGCTCGTCCCGACCACCCGGCGGGGGCCGATCGCAGCGAGACGGGGTTGCTGAGCGCGGACCCAACTTCCCCATTCCAGCTTGCGGACTCGCTGCTGAAACAGAGGGCTCGCCGCGTCGAACGCCTCATCGGAAGCGCCGTTCATCACCAGCTGAAGCCAGCTGACCGCGACGGGCTCGGCGGTTTGGAGCGGCGCGGCTACTGAGGCCTCCTGTGCGGAACCCATTCGGGCGACGACGACCGCGGCGAAGAGGACCGAGTACCAAATCCGGCGCTTCATTTCCAAACCTCCGACGACACTCTGAAGATGGCCGGACGACGACATCCGCGCGACAACGGCCGAATCAGGGTTCCGACTGGTGCCCTCCGGTCCCGTCACCACCATCCGCCTGATCCTCCGGCACCGGGGGCTCTTTGTTGATCGGTTCGGCGTCCGAGTCCGGTTGCAATGCCACGGGATCGCTCGCGGGGAAGGTCTGCTTCAACGCTTCGTCCAGGCGCTCGTCGATCTCTTCGAGCGCGCGGGACGGTTTCTGGGGCGCTTCCATGGTCCCTCCTATGGCCTGGCGGCGGCAACCGACGATTTGATGGTCCTGGATTGGACGCTCTCCAGAGATTCGAGCGACACCGTCACGCCGATAGAGGCGGGGCCTGGTTCTGGTGGCCGGCGACCATCGCGAGGAAATCAGCCTTCGTGTTGGCCCGCGGAAACGGCTCGTCGGGCACCGGCAATCCTAACGCGGCACACAGCGGCGCCCAGCCGTCCTCAGCTCGCCACTCGAGCAGCCGGCCCCTTGAAGCGGTGGCTCTTACGTGAGCGATGTGGCGTTCGTACGCGGCCAGGCAGGCGTCGCGATCGGCGATCTGGTCGGTGAACCGAGCGGCGAGAAGGGCCTGGATCATGGCCCGCCACTCCGGATTGGGCATCTTTGGCATGGACGCGAAGATCGTTTCGCTGGCGCTCTTCCACCACGAATCAGGATCGCGCAAGGACAGAACGATCAAGGCGTCGGGAAAGGCTTGGCTCAGCTCGGTCCATATCGCCGACGCCGGCCAGTCGACCGCGGCCTCATAGCCGTCGAACAACCGGGGCCAATCAGGCATCTCGCCGCGCGCGGCGGAATGCCACAGGGCGACGTGATCGGGATGCTGGAACAGCTCGACCATGTGATAGCACGGACCGCCGAGCAACCGCTCGAGTGCGACCTTGAGAGACATTGTGCCGGTCCGCCCTACCCCGGCCCCGATGACGCGCAACGTCATGCAAGCTCCTCTGTGAGATGGACAGTTAGGATCGGAACATACGGCGAACCAGAGACCGGCACCACGGCAAGGCGGCAAGGCGGCAAGGCGGCAAGGCGGCAAGGCGGCAAGGCGGCAAGCTCGCAGGGCCATACCTACAAAGCAACCACTCGCGTCACTTCCGAGGGGAGTGAGGAACCTAGGTGGCGAAGTCCGGACCCCTCGCAGCTGAGCCGGAGCGCGACGGCATCCGGACGTTCTTCGCGGTGACGTCGGAGCAGCATCCGAACCTTGGCCCGCTCGCGAACGATCGAATCCAGCGCTGGATCGACGCCCGGCTCACGGCGGACCGCGGGCCGTCCACCAGCCGATGCCTAACGAATGAACGTACGGCCGCCACCGCTGAGGCGGTGCCCGTCGTAGGTGATGTCGATGGCGAGCTGGCCGGTGCGGCCTCGGAAGATGAGCGTGTTACCGATGACGGAGTAGGTGCCGGCGTCCGATTGCTGCGAGTCCCCGGTGACCGATGTCCCGCTCACGCTGCCGGACGTGTACGAGGTCGACTGCCAGGTAGAGCGGCCGCGGCCGTCGAGGTCAACGCTTTCGTCATGGCCGGTCGAGATCGATCCCGATCCGCCCCGATCCGACGACCCGCTGTAGAGCGTCCACCGGCCCGCGAGGGCCTGCATCAGCGCCTGGCTCACTACGGGCGCGCGGAACGCGAGCGTTGACAGCAGCCGATCCGCCGCGGCCCGGGCTTCGTCGAGCTGCTGAGGTGCTGCGACGACAAGCAGGTTGAGACCGATCCCGTGGGGCGAAAGCACGCAGGTGTCCGAGGCGCGCAGGTCGCGGCCCGTGCGGTCCCGCAGCTGCAAGGCGAGACTCATTGCGGACAAGCCTGCGACCCGCGTTTGGGACGGCGCCCCGAGCGGTTGGGCCACCATCCCCGGCGCGGTGAGAGACGCCGAGAGATCTCGGACGCCGTCATCGGTGGTGCCGTAGGCGCCGGGACCGACGTAGATGCTCGATCCTTGCGGACCTTCGAGCACGCGCAAGCGACCAACCTCTTGGACGCTCCGCCATCCCGCCGGGATCTCGTAGCGCGCGCCCCATGAAGCCGCCGCGGAGAGAGCAGGCATCCCGAGGCCCTGCGCCGCCAGCGCCAGCGGTGCCGACAGCAGCGCGACGGGAGCGAGCCGGTAGTGGACGGAACGCATGGAACTCCAGGGGTGAACGGAGTCGCGAATACAAGCACTGGGACGCAGCGAGAGCCGCAACGCTCTCACAACGTCCTGCCAATGTCCTCGATCCCCTCCACCCGGCCGATGTGCACCGCGACCTTCCATGCAACGCCGCATCTCCCTATCCTCCCCGCACCATGCCACTGCTGATCCCCCGCCCTTGCCGGCTGCCCTCGACCCGCCGCGCGAGCCGCCTGACTGCGGCCGTCCTCGCGACACTGCTGACGGGCTGCTCGGAGCCGGAGCCCGGGCCTCCGCCGCCGCCCCCATCACCAGTAATTCCCCCGATAACCGGTCCGGCCTGGTGGAGTTTCGGCCGTAACGCCCAACACACGGCCAATGGCGCGATTGCGACCCAGCCGCTCACCCGCATCGCGTGGCAAGCGCCGGTGGACCTGGCTCCCCAATACACCGGCAGCGGCGGGTTGCTGATCCACTATGGCTCGCCGGTGATCACTGCCAAGAATACCGTGCTGATTCCGGTCAAGACCGGGGCGACGGGCGGTTTCCTGGTGGAGGCACGGGCGGGCCAGACCGGCGCGGTGCTGTGGTCGCTGCCCAGCGACTATCGCCTGCCTAACGCCGGTCCAAGCTGGACGCCGAGCTTCAATCCGGTGCTGACGCCCGACGGACGGCTGGTGATGCCGGCATCGCGGGGGCGGTTGCTCGTGCGCAGCGATCCCGATGCCGCCACCGGCACCACGAGCACGCTCGCTTTCTATGGGACCGCCTGCGACGCCGCGCCCGCGACTTGCGACAACAGCATTACGATCAACACGCCGCTCACGTCGGACAGCCACGGTAACGTATTCTTCGGCTTCAGTGTGAGCGACGCCAACCCGGCGGGACTTCTCGGCGGCGGTATCGCGCGTGTGGCCGCGAACGGCACCGGGACCTACGTGCTCGTGAGCACCGCGGCCGGCACTGCTGCGATGATCAAGCCCATGACGAACAGCGCACCGGCGCTCTCCGCCGACGAGAGCACGGTGTATGTTGTCGTCAACAACCTCTCCGTTCCTCGCGCCTCCGGACAGCTCCTCGCGCTCGACAGCGAAACGCTCGCGACCAAGGCCAAGGTCTCTCTCGTCGACCCGTACTCCGGGGTGCCTGCGTGGATCAACGACATCGGGACCTCGTCGCCGACGGTCGGGCCCGACGGCGATGTCTATATCGGCGTGCTGGAGTCCGCCGGATCTCCGCATCATTTTCGCGGCTGGTTGCTGCACTTCGATGGGACGCTGTCGACGAGCAAGACGCCCGCGAGCTTTGGCTGGGACATCACGGCATCGATCGTCCCGACCAGCATGATTCCGGGCTACACGGGGCCGTCCTCGTACCTGCTTGCTATTAAGTACAACGACTACGCCACCTCGGGCGGTAGCGGACAGAACCGGATGGCGGTGGTTGACCCAGGCCAGACGCAAGCCGATCCGGTACTCAGCACCGTCCAGGTGATGAAAGACGTGATCACCATTCTCGGCCCCACGCCCAATCCGGATCGGGTCGGCACTGTGGAGGAGTGGTGCATCAACACCGTCGCCGTCGATCCATTGACCAGCTCCGTCCTCGTGAACAGCGAAGACGGCAAGCTCTACCGTTGGCATCTTCCGACCAACAGCTTCACCGAGCAGATCGCGCTGACGGCCGGGCTGTTCGAGGCCTATACGCCGACGGCGATCGGTCCGGATGGCCGGGTCTACGCGATCAACAATGCGACGCTCTTTTCGATCGGGCGATGAGGAGCAACGGGTCCGTTGCGTCGCAGCTATCGAGGCCAGCGGTTGAAGATGCAGCTGATTGTTCCGAACCGCCGATTGAACGGGAGAAGCGCAAGAAACAAAGCGACGAATTACAGCTAGACCCTGCGAGACAAGCTTCGCGTGACGCCCGACGCGATCGATCCGCCCTATCCGTCGAATCCGCTCAACTCTGTCCTCAACCGTTGCCGGACGAGCGTGACCTCTTGGAAGCAGCTTACGAGCCGCTCCGCTTTCTGATGCACCCGGTCGCCGTTCACGTCGCGTCCGATTCGCACGGCCGGCGCCGGCTCACCCAGGAGCACGATCTCGCCCACGAGTGGCCTGAGCTGGCCCAGGGGCAGCCGGATCGTGGTCTTGCCCGACCCATTCGGACGAGAAAGCCGTAGATCGCACCGGTCGGCACATGCAGATTCACCCGTTGCAAGGCGAAGTCTCGACCGGCCCAGTATCCGAGGTTACGGGTTTCGATTCCCAGGCTCATGTGCATGCCTCCTTGATCACGTCATCGAGCACCGCTTTGAGCTCCCGGGCAGAGACGCCGGGCTTGAGCGCGCCCTCTGGACGATTCACCCGATAGACGGCAACTCGCTCCAGATCTCAATCGCGTCCCGCCGGCAGGCTCAGAACGCCAGGCTCTGCGTCACCTTGATCACGACGCTCCGCCCCGGCCGAATATCCGGCTGGTCCGGCGGCGTGAGCCGCTGCTCGTTGAACACCACGAACACGTCGCTGAGCGGGTGATGGATCAGGTTGAATCGGATGTTCGCGTTGAAGAGATGTCCCTCGGCGTCGTACTGGGTGAACGCATCGAGAAACATCTTGGTGGTGAAGCTGTAGTTGGCGCGGACGGTGTAGAGGTTTGCCTCGAAATGCGAAGCCGCGGGCGCGGTCAGGTTTGCCGATGTGTGCGACACGCCGGCCGACAGCCGGAACCGATAGCTCGGACGGAGCGTGACCGTGCCGTTGGTGGTGCGCTGGGTCCCGCTCCACAATCCTCCCGTAATGGCCCGAAGGGACACGACGATGCGGCGGCTCGGATCGGTGCTCCCGAAGAGCTGATATTCCGTCCAGCCATAGCGTCCCGCGGGAATCGGTGCGATCTGGTCGCTGATCGTGAAGGGCGTGGCGATCTCCTGCAGGCTCGGATTGACCGAGAGCTCGAAGTAGCCGCCGTTGTTGAGAAAGAACGTGTACCCGGTGTGCATCCGGTACGCGATCGAATGACCCTGGAGATTGTTGTAGAAGTCCCAGACGACGTGCGGATGCATCTCGCGGACGCCGAGCTTCTGCATCGACTTGAGCCGCGGCCGGAGCCCGATGTCGAAGAAGTATTTGCGCACGCCGGTCCGCCGGTAGAACCCGAGATCGTCGCGAAAGCCGTCGCCGAGCTGAAGCAGGCCGCCTTTGGCATGGAGGAAATTGCTCTCGTAGTTGAGTGAGCTCCGGAACGCGGCCCGTCCGGCCGTGTCACCGGGCGACGCGCTTCCCACCAGGTAGCTGTTCCAATCGACCTTGTGGAAGAAGCGGATGTTCGCGTCGCCGCCGAAGACCCGGTTGTAGTCGCCCGAGGTATCGGTGGCCTGCCGGTTCATGAACGTGAGGCCCACGTCGGATCCCGAGAGGATGTTCCGGCGGAGCCGAAAGACGCCGTAGTTGTTTGCCCGCGTGGACGCGGCCGCTTTTGTCTGCATGTCGATCGCGCCGATCGTGAACGCACCTGCCTTTCCCGTTAGGCGGACGCCGGCCGGAATCGAGATCGTCCGCCCGTCCGGGTCGAGCCCGATCCGCCGGCTGAAGAAGAGCAGCAGGTCCTCATCCGGAGCCGGAGCGAGCGTGACGCGATTGTTCCGGGCGGCGTCGCCGACGTAGAAAATCCCCGAGTTCTCCAGGAAGAACTCGCGCTTCTCCGGAAAGAGCTGGCTGAACTGAGTGAGATTCACGACCTGCTCGTCGGCCTCGACTTGCGCGAAATCCGGATTCACCGTCGCATCGAGTGTGAGGCCGGCGCCGACCGCCGCCTTGATGTCGATCCCCGCGTCGGCCTCTCGGTCGAACCCCAAGCCGCCCGTCTCGCGCACCGTGCGACCGGCCACATACGGCTTGACGCGGATATTCCGGCCCGCCGTAGCGATCTGGAGGCCGTTGAGATCCCCAGCGAGGGACACCCGCGCCAGGTTGAACGACCGAGGCACGGGCGACCAGAACGTGATCTCGTTCTTGCGCCGGATCCTCCGGCTGAAATTGATGCCCCACTTGTGACCCGAAGCCGGATCGAACCGGAGCGACCGGAACGGAATCGCCATCTCGGCGATCCATCCGTCCGCGACGAGCCGAGTTTTCACGTTCCAGACGGCGTCCCAGCTGGTGTTGATCTCGCGACCTTCGTTGGCGATCTGCTTATCGGCTTTCGCGCCTTCCACGTTCGTGCTGAAGACGTACCCGTTCCGACGGTCGCCGAAGGTGTCGAGGAGGACTTCGAAGTCGTCCTGATCGCTCTCGAGGAAGTCCTTCTTGATGTCGTTGATGACGAGGCGACCCGGCTCGCGATCGTGGAGGTAGGCGGCGACATAGAGATTGCGCTGGTCATATGCGACCCAAACCTCGGTCGGCTCGGTCGCCGGCTGGCCTTCCTTGGGTTCGCTCTGGACGAAGCCCGAAACCGCCCGGGCGCGGTGCCACACGGGTTCGTCGAGCACGCCGTCGAGATGGACCGGCTCCGTGGTTGCCGTGGCTTCAACGATCAGGCGATCCGGGGAGGCCTTTCGAACCGAGTCGATGCCGGCCCGGGAACCACCGAGCGCGAACGAGACGAGCGCGACGAGCAACCGAGACTCCATGACTGGGGGGACCGCGAGCTGCGGTGCTGGAATTAAGCCCTGCCGGACGCGTGTGTGTAGCTCGATTCTACTAAGCCGCCGACGCACCGACGACTCGGTGGGGCGGCGCCGCGGGGCTTGGCCGAATCCAGGCGAGCGGGCCCTCGCTCGCTTGAAGAGCCACCGGATCCGGCCCGTCGTCGGGTCGAGCCGGAAGCTGTGATGCCCGTGCCCGTCGCTCAGTGTCCCCTGCCGCGCCAAAAGATCGAGACCTCCCCGTCGCATCCTGCGCCTGCGTTCACAGGGCCAAACGGTCCCATCAATGCTCGGTTAGGCAGGGTCATTGATAGTGTGACGGCCACTTACGACCGAGTACGACTACCTTTCGCGCCCATCAGCCGGCCGATCCGGCGGGAGCCGTGGTCGTCTGCGCTCTGAACCATCCGCATCGTCATGGCCCTCCTCCCCATCGAGGAGGACATCGTCGAATTCGTCAACGTAGGGGTGCCCGGCTTCATCATGAAGGACGCAACCCCCGACGATCTGGTGACAACCATCCGATCGGTCGCGGACGGCGCCCATGTCCTCCCGCCGCAAAGACTGGTGCAACGGAGCAGAAGCATGGATAGCGCAGGAGAATACTGAGCGTTACTCGCTGCGGTCGGCATCGTCCAAAGGATCTTGTACACCAGCATGTGGGGCGGGTGCATCATTCAGTCCGGGGCCTGCCGTCGGGGTGAGCCCCGAGAAGCCTTGGTCCCGTTGACGGTGGCGGCCGCTCGGCCCACACCTAGCTTCTGGTCACGCTTGCGCTTCGGCTGCTCCGCGACGCAGGCGGCCTAACCGCCGCAAGACCGGCCGCTCCGTCGCCGCTGGACTTCGCCCAAGCAGCTCGGCGGAGGGTGCGCGGCGCACAAGTTGCAACTACCCCGATCTGAATGCATCCCCATCTCACCCGGATCGGACGCGCTCGAGGGCCGTGCGACCGGAATGCCGGCGCATGACCCTCCGTGACCTCCTCGCCAATGGTCCGGGCGACGCTATCGCCATCGAAGCCATCGGTCGGGGGCCGCTCACCCGGGCTGGGTTGCTCGCGCATGTCGACGCTTCAGCGGCCGCGCTGCGCTCCCTCGGCCTAGGGCCTCGAGATACGGCGGCGGTCGTCCTCCCTAACGGGCCTGAAATGGCGACCGCGTTCCTGGCGACAGCGGTCGCCGGCGTCAGCGCTCCGCTCAATCCGGCCTACCGGCGGGACGAATTCGCCTTCTACCTCGAGGACCTCGGCGCCCGGGTTCTGATCATCGGCGACGAGCTCTCCTCGCCGGCCCGTGAGGTTGCGCGCGAGCGGGGTATCCGTGTCATCGAGTTGAGCACTCCGGCCGATGCGCCGGCCGGTGTCTTCGCCTTGAACGGCAGCGTGCCACGGCCCGCCGCGCCGGTTCATCCGGAGCCTAACGCCGCGGCTCTCGTCCTCCACACGTCGGGGACGACGGCCCGTCCAAAGCTGGTCCCGCTCTCACACCACAACCTCGCGGCCTCCGCCGCGCAGATCGCGCGGACGCTGGAGCTTGCGCCTGCCGACCGGTGCCTCAACGTGATGCCGTTGTTCCACATCCACGGACTCATGGCGGCGCTCCTCGCTTCGCTCCACGCCGGAGCCTCGGTCGTGTGCTCGCCGGGCTTTCTGAGCCCCCGGTTCTTCGGATGGCTGCACGATTGCCGGCCCACCTGGTATACCGCCGTCCCCACGATGCACCAGGCGATCCTGGCGCGCGCCGGGGAGCCGGCGAGCCGAGCGGCGATCGGCGCCGGGCGTCTTCGCTTCATCCGCTCCTCCTCGGCGTCGCTTCCCCGCCGCACGCTCGATGAGATCGAAGCCGTGTTTGGCGTCCCGCTCATCGAAGCCTATGGCATGACAGAAGCGGCCCATCAGATGGCCAGCAATCCGCTCCCTCCGAGCGAGCGAAAGCCCGGCTCGGTCGGGATGGCAGCCGGGCCGGAGATCGCGATCATGGACGCCGCGGGCTCCCTTCTCCCTCACGGAACGACTGGAGAGGTCGTCATTCGCGGTCCGGCCGTCACCGCCGGGTATGTGGGAAACGCCGAGGCCAATGCCAAAGCGTTCACCGAGGGATGGTTTCGCACCGGGGATCAAGGCTCCCTCGATGCGGATGGGTATTTGACGCTC
>JBDTOH010000195.1:0-9700 GCA_039933355.1 Gemmatimonadota bacterium
TGGTGGCTGGGGCGTGCACCGCGGCGCCGAAAGAACTGACGCCGGCGGTCCGGGCGGCAATCGCCGACTCGGTCCGGGCCGAGTCGATGCGGATGCTCGAGGTGATGAAAACCCGGAAGGTGGATGAGGTGCTCGCTTTCTACGGCAAGCGAACGGCGTACGCCGGCCAGGGCGCTGTCGGCGATTGGGCCGCGATCGTGAAGAGTGCGCCGGCCCGCTATGCCACGTACACCAAAGTCGAGTGCGGCTGGGACGGCCTTACCGTCGAGGTCCTGGCCCCTAACGTCGCCGTGGTGACCGGCGCACTGGTCTGCGACAAGGCGGACACCGCGGGCCGGTCCTGGCACGAGGTTGCGGTTCGGACGGAAGTGATCGCGTGGGAAGAGGGCCGGTGGAGAATCGTGGCGGTTCACGAATCGTCGCCACCGGGCGCGCCACTGGAGGGGAAGTCGTGAGGGTCGGGTCATCCTACGAACACGCGGGGAGTCGTTGAAGATGCCGAAGACGGTTGTGGTTGGGGCCGGAGTCATCGGGCTGGCGAGCGCATACGAGCTGGCGCGGCGGGGTCACGAGGTGACGGTGGTCGACAAGGGAGAGCCCGGCAAGAGCTGCTCAGCGGGGAATGCCGGCTGGATCACGCCGTCGCTCTCGGCGCCGATTCCAGGGCCCGGCCTGACGTGGACGTCGATCCGGTGGATGCTCTCGAAGGAAAGCCCGCTCTACATCGCGCCGGCCGCGGTACCCCACCTGTCACGCTGGCTCTGGCGGTTCTGGCGGTACTGTAACGCCGCGGACAATCTCGCCGGCTTCCACGCAACGGCGACCCTCAACCGCCTCACCATTCCGCTCTTCGAGGAGCTGGCCAAGGATGGGTTCCCGATCGAGCTCCATCGGCGTGGCCTCCTCTTCCTGTTCACCAACCGGCGGTCGATGGAGAAGACCCGAGCCGAGTTCGAAGTGCTCAAGGAGTACGGATATCGGATGCCCGCGATCCTCGATCGAACGGCGATCACGGGGATGGAGCGGGGCCTGAGCGACAAGGTCACGTCGGGGTTCACGGTCGACGGCGAGTATCACGTGCGGCCCGAAACGCTCACCGATGCGTATGTCGCCCGAATCAAGCAGCTCGGCGCGACGATCAAGTCGGGTGTCGAAGTGACCGGACCGCTCCGGCACAACGGAAAGATCGCCGGCATCGAGACCGCGTCCGGACCGATCGAAGCGGACAATGTGCTGATCGCCGCGGGGGCATGGACCGGGCTCGTCGCCGGGAAATTCGGGGCTCGCCTGCCGGTCCAGGCGGGGAAGGGCTACAGCCTCACGATCCCCACCGACACGGAGATCTTCTCGCGGCCCCTCTACCTGGGCGACGTCAAAGTGGGCGTGAGCCCGTTCGTCGGCGCGCTCCGATTCGCCGGTACGATGGAGCTGTCGGGAATCAACACCATCCTCAACCGGGGCCGGCTCGACGGAGTCCTCCGCTCCGTCGGCCGCTATTTCGAGGCGCCGCTTGCAAAGAAGGCTGGTCAGGAATGGGTCGGGATGCGGCCGCTGACGCCGGACGGTCTGCCGATGCTGGGGCGGGCTCCGGGCCACGAGAACGTCTACGTGGCGACCGGGCACGCCATGTTAGGCATAACGCTCGCCCCGGCCACCGGCCGGGTGATGGGTGAGATGATGACGAAGAAGGCGACCAGCGTGCCGGTGGGGGCGTTCGAGCCGGGGCGGTTTGATTGGTAGGGGTGGGACTAGGGACTCGGGAATGGTGATTAGGGAACAGCACGCCCGAATTGAGAATCGGGCGTGCGCGACCACTGAGCGGCACGCTCGGCCCAGCGTTTAGGCTCGATTCCCTATTCCCTATTCCCTCCTCCTTACGCCTTCTTCCGCAGATACCTTGCAATCCCATACCAGCTGGCCTGGAAGTCGGCAAATGCTGCGTAGCTCTCCACGTCGGCTGCGGAGGTGGTGGGGCTGAGCCAGGCGGCGACCCAATCGGCGAAGGCATGCGCGCGGGAGGCGTCGTCGGTATCGAGTGCCAGGCACCGCGCGGCGGCATCGGTCCAGTCGCGGAGGCCTTGCCGAAGTTTGCCGAGCTGCTCGACCGGCTGTTCGTTGAGGTCGAAGTGGGTGTGGAAAAGCCGCTCCGGATTGAACGCGAGGATCCGGTCCAGGCTCGCCTGCCAATCCTCGAGATTGAAGTCGGACGGGGGAGTTACCGGGAGAGGGAAGGTGATCGGGGACACCCGCATCCCGCCGGTATCGCCGACGAACGCCGTGCCGGTTGCGCGCTCGTAGTAGGCGACGTGGTGGACCGCGTGTCCGGGGGTATACGCGACCTCGAAGCTCCGGTTCGCCACTGTGATCGCTTCACCCCCCTGAAGGATCCGAACCCGTTCGCGCGGGACCGCGAGGAACTCGCCCCAGAGCGTGTCCATCCGGTCGCCGAAAACGCGGGTCGCGCTTGCGAGCAGCTTGGTGGGGTCGATCAGGTGAGTTGCGCCGAGCTCGTGAACGAACACCTCGATCGCCGGGTTTGCCTTGACGACCGAGCCGGTCGCGCCTGCGTGGTCGAGATGGATGTGGGTGAGCAGAATCGCGTGTACGTCGGTCAAGCTGAAGCCGGCTGCGGTAAGGCCGGCCTCGAGCGCCCCGAGGGCCGAGCCCGGGCCGGTATCGACCAGCGTCAGCCCCGCATCGGTCTCGAGCGCCCGTACGGCGACGCAGCCCTTGCGCCCCTGGTGTTGCACATCGATGGTAAAGTCGCGCGGCATCGCTCGTCCGGTTTGGGTGGCGCAGCAATATAGTGTCGGTCCTTCGAACTTCGAACCACTGTGGAGACTCATGCAGCAGCGAGTGCTCATAACCGCCGCCGCGTCGGGCATCGGCCGCGCGATCGCAGAGCGGTTTGCGCAGGACGGCCACCGAGTGCACATCGGCGACGTCAATGCGAAAGCCGTGGAGTCCGCGCTGATCACCGTGCCGGCCTTGCGAGGTAGCGTCGCGGACGTCGGATCGCCCGCTTCAGTCGAGGCCCTGGTCGCCGACGCGGTCGGCTGGATGGGAGGCATCGACACGCTCATCAACAATCACGGGATCGCCGGACCGCGGGGCCCGATCGAAGAGATCGGCTACGCGGATTGGGACCGCTGCATTCAGGTGAACTTAAACGGCATGTTCTACACCATGAAGAATGTGGTCCCGCTGATGAAGCGGCAGCGGCAGGGCTGCATCATCAACCTCTCGACCACGTCGTCGCGGACCGGTTTGCCCAACCGGTCCGCCTACGTCGCCGGCAAAGTGGGCGTGCTTGGCCTCACCAAGAATTGCGCTCGCGAGCTCGGACCCTGGAACATCCGGTGCAACGCGGTGCTGCCGGGGTTCATCGACAACGCCCGGGGCCGCGGTGTTCTGGCCAAAGTCGCGAAAGACAAGGGCGTGTCGCTCGAAGACATGGAGAAGGATGCGCTCCGATTCGTCTCGATGCGGACCTGGATTCAGATGAGCGAGATCGCGGATGCCTGCGCATTCCTCGCGAGCGACCAGGCGAAGCACATCTCGGGACAGGAGCTTGCGGTGTGCGGGAACGCGGAATGGGAGGAATGAGGGCGCCGGCGGCGTGGGCCTGATGAGCGCCCCGCACTACGACATAGCCGTGGTCGGGTTAGGCGCCATGGGCAGCATGGCGGCGCTCGAAGGGACGCGGAGGGGTCTTGCGGTCATCGGATTCGACCGATTCTCGCCGCCCCACGCGCTGGGCTCGTCTCACGGCCTCACCCGGATCATTCGCGAGGCGTATGCTGAAGGAACCGGCTACGTCCCGCTCGTTCACCGGGCGTATGAACGCTGGGCCGAGCTCGAGCGCACGAGCGGGCGTCGCCTGTTCACGTCGACCGGCGGGCTCATGGTCGGCCGGCCCGAGTGGCCGCTTGTCGCGGGCGCGCTCCGGAGCGCGGTGGCGTATGGGCTGGCGCACGAGGAGTTGCCGGCGTCGGAGTTGATGCGGCGTTTCCCGGCCTTTCGAATCCCAGCCGACTTCATGGGGCTCTTCGAGCCTCGCGCCGGCATTCTCGACCCCGAGGCTGGAATCGACATCGCGCTCGGGCTCGCTCGGCAGGGCGGGGCTGATCTCCATATGAATGAGCCGGTGTCGAGCTGGGACGCGGGGGACCGCATAACGATCGTGACCGAGCGCGGCAGCTACACGGCCGATCGATTGGTTCTTTCCGCCGGCGCCTGGATGAGCACGCCGATGGCGCAACTCGACGTGCCACTCAGTCCGACTCGCCAGGTGATGTTCTGGTTTCGGCCCCAGCGCAATCCGGAGCAGTTCGCAGTCGGTCGATTCCCGGTGTTCATGTTCGAGTGGACGCACGACCGGATCATCTACGGCTTTCCGGACCAGGGCGACGGATTCAAATTCGGAATCCACTACGAGGGGACGCCGAGCGATCCGAACACCGTGGATCGACGGGTCTCGGCGGCGGACGAGAACGCTGTGCGACCCATGCTCGAGCGATTCTTTCCGGATGCGGCCGGACCGGCGATCCGATCCGCCGTTTGCCTGTACACGAACACGCAGGACGAGCACTTCGTTCTCGACCGTCATCCGGCCGATGACCGGGTGGTCGTCTGCAGCGCGTGTTCTGGGCACGGCTACAAGTTCGCCCCGGTGCTCGGCGAGATCCTCGTTGATCTCGCGACCGGTACCGAGAGCGGATTCGACCTCTCGGCGTTCCGAATCGATCGGCCGGACCTGCGGTCGGGGCTGGCTCATCCGGCCCATCGCCTCGCGCGGGCGGAATAGCTGACGGCGCAACCGAGTCGAGCCACCAAGCGTCATTCGAGGAGACGGACATGAATCAGCTTCGGCGATGTGCCTCCACCGCGCCGCTGGCCACGTTTTTCGCGCTGACCTACAGCTGGTCCTGGCTCTGGTGGATTCCGACCGTGCTGACGTATCGCGGCTCGGTCTGGGGCCGTCCGATCGGGGCTCTCATCATCCCCATCATCGCAGGCGCGTACGGCCCGACCATTTCGGCAATCGCAGTCACCGCGCTCGGAGAAGGAGGGCCGGGGCTGAGAGCGCTGCTCCGGAAATACCTGGACTGGCGGGTCAACTGGCGGTGGTATCTTGCCGCGCTCGCGACGCCGGGGCTCGCAGCCCTCGTGGCGATCTGGTGGTTCACCCGTCGCGGTGGCAGCGTCAGGACCTTCGAGGCGGCGGGCTTGCTGCAAATACCGGCTGCTCTCATTGGCGCGCTGCCGTTCGGTCCGCTTGCCGAGGAGTTAGGCTGGCGCGGCTTTGCTCTGCCGCGGCTCGTCCGGCGCCATAGCTTGATCGCGGCCACGCTGATCCTCGGGACGGCGTGGACTCTCTGGCATGCGCCGCTCTACTGGGCGCCGGCCGGCACGTCGATCAGCGGGCAATATCCTTCGGTCCTCGATGTGGCAACGTACCTGTTCGAAGTCGTCGGCATGGCGTTTCTGTTCACTTGGATCGGTCGCCATACGCGGTGGAATGTCCCCATGGCGCTCCTGCTTCATGCGGCGCTCAACGGCAGCTTCGCGTTCCTCCTCTTCTCGGCGTTTTCCTCGGCTGAGGGCGGCGTGCTGAGCCGGCAGATGATCGCCTGGTCGGCCGTCCCGATCTGGATCCTGGTCCTCGCGATCATCGGGATCGAAGGGCGCGCGTGGATCCGGCGGGACCCGGACCAGTAGCGATCAGGGCTCGCGGTACATCGCGCCGCCAGGCATCACGGATGTAACCCGCCCGAGCTCAGGCAGGTCGGCCGGCGGTTCCCATTCACGGCGATCAGGTCGGCGGAATACGAGAAGGCGGCTCCGGCCTCTTACTCAATGCGATGTCGTTCTGCACCCTGGCAGCGTTTGCGAGCAGAACGACCCGCTCTATCTCAGCAAGATCAGGATCGGCAAGGAATAGCGTCGACGCGTCAGGGTCAAATCGTCGGCAGGACCAGCCGAACATGGTCGGCAAACGCAGCGACAAGTGCCGCCGGCTGGTCGCTGTCGAACTTCAACGCAATTCCCACGCTTGGCAGAGACGGTAGACCGCTATTCGGGGGTAGGATTTGCAGATCGACTGGGACGGCTGTCTGGGTCAGCACGGCAATAGCCTGACCGGACCTCACTACGGCCGTCAGTCCGGCAACGCTGCCGCTCGCGTAGGCGACCCGGTACGCCCTTCCCGCCTGCTCGAGGCTCTTCCGCGCCGCCAGATGGTCGAGCGCGTCGCGGTCCCCCAAGGCGAGTTGCAGCGGGTCGAATGCTGCAGCATTTGAACCGGCGTAGCCAACCCACACAAACGGCTCGCGCCGAATGATGGCTTCCCCCTTCTCGTTCTCCGGAAACGAGCACAGGGCAAGGTCCAGGGCGTGATGCTTCAGCCGGTCCAGCAGGCGCGGTGTGGAGGCACAAAACACTTCGACCAGCACCTGCGGATGCTGACGTGCAAAACCCCGCAGCAGGTGGGGCAAGAACACCGCCGCGTAGTCGTCCGGACACCCGAAGCGGATCGTGCCGGACAGACCCTTGCCCGAGAGCTCCGCCATGGCTTCATCGTGGTAGCGCAGGATCCTCTGCGCATGGACCAGCAACCGCTCCCCGTGCGTGGTCAGCACGACCCCGCGTCCGGTTCGCTCCAGCAGCGGTTGCTTGACGATCTGTTCCAGCCTCTTCACCTGCATGCTGATGGCGGCTTGGGTCCGACCGACTCTCGGGGCCGCTCGGCTCAGCGCGCTGGTCTCCGCAATCACGACGAAGGTGCGGAGCAGGTCGATTTCCAGATGAGGCGTCACGAGACCGGTCCGGCTAGCCGAAGGACGCCACACGCTTGGCGCTCTCCGGATCCAAGAAGCCCTGCACCGTTGCTGCCGTCTCGGCCGCTAGGACCTCTTCCAGGCTGCACGACGGCGCCTGCGTCATGATCCTCTTGAGATCCCGTACCGCGCGCGGCGGCAACTCGGCCATCCGCCGAGCCAGGCTGATCGCTTCCGATAACAGCTCTGCTTCCGGGACTACTTTCCATAGCATGCCCCACTCCAAAGCCTGTACCGCGTCAAATCGCTCGCCGAAGTAAATCAGCTCGCGAGCTTTCTGGGCGCCGATCATTCTCGGAAGCAACGCGGTGACCGCGCCGGTGACGAACAGCCCCAATCTCACTTCCGGGAAGAAGAAGTGCGACCCCTCGGCGGCGATGGCAAAGTCACAGTTGATGGCCCACTCCAGTCCGCCCCCGACGGCCCAACCGTTGATCGCAGCGACGACCGGCTTCTCCCCGAGCATGATCGAGCGAGTGACCGCCTGAATCCGGTCGGCATATGCATGGACCTTGGCTTCGTCGCCCAGCTGCGATTCGAAATCCTTGAGGTCGTCCCCGGAACAGAATGCACGGCCGGCGCCGGTCAGTACGATTGCGCGGACACGTGAATCCTGGTTGGCGCTGTTCAGCTCACGAGTGAGGTCTTCCACCAACTCCGGAGTGATGGCGTTGAGTCGGGTCGGCCGATTCAGCGTCATGACGCGAACGCCGTCGATCGGGTCGTCTGTTAGAACTGTTCCAGTCATGACGGATCCTGGCAACGGGCAATGTACGTACGATACCTCACTTGCCCGCGCCAGGTACCAGCAGGATCCTCTGCGTCGTGGCCTGGTCGATCGCCGCCCGACTGTAGAGGAGCGGGAAATACTGTCCTGAAAGCCAAAGAGGAAACAGGTCCCGATAGTGTGGACTGGTCCAATCGCCAGATTGGCCCGGATTGTTCACCGCCCTCGAGTTGTCCCAACCACCGACATCGAGCACCATGCGAAAGGATGCACCGCCGATGGTTCTGAAGCTCCTGCTGTCGTACTCCGCCATCCCCACCACGTTGCCATCGCCCGACTTGGGCGCCGGACCGACATTCATCTGAGCGCGCTGGGCCGCATCCGCCCGCGGCGACAGTTGGTGCTCGAACAGGGCGGTCGCGAGTTTCCCCCACTGCCACGTCGATCGATCCGGTCCCAGCAGCGCCTTCGTCTCCGCAAACGCCGCCGCGAGCGTGCTCAACATCAGCTCGTCTCGAGCCTTCTCAGGGTTTTGGCCCAAGCGCTCATTGGGATGCTCCAGGAGATCCACAATGTGCAGGGTCTGCAGATCAGCGGCGATCACCCGCAGGCCCGCGGGCAGCGAGCTCGCGGCCTTGGCAAATACGCCCGGGACCAGGTGACGGGACAGCCACACTTCGTACAGAGCCGCCTGCGCGCTGGTGGCGTCCGCGTTCGCGTCCCACCCTGCGAGCCACTGCACCAACTCCGCCAGCTGCGGGTCCGCCGTGGCGATTGTCCCCAGCAGCCGAACCAATCGACGGCCCGGCACGGTCACATACTCGTTCTGCAGCTTCTCCACATCGCGGATCGATACCTTGGGCAATCCCTCCAGAACCTCGCTGATCCGGCCGAAGCGGGCATCGTCGATCCAAAAGAAGCTGAGCGGCCGCTCCTTATATGGATAGTCTTTTGGCAAATTCATGTTGTTGGCCGTGGCGACGTACTCTCGGCTCGGATTGACCTCTGAAGGCAGCAGGTCACGATCCAAGTAGCCGTTCCATTCGTACCGGCCATCCCCGGGCAGCGGTAGCAACCCATCGGTGTTAGGCCGGTTCGGGGCCAGGCCGGCCGGGAACCAGCCGATCTTCCCGCTCGTGTCGGCGACAACGTGATTGATGCCAGGGTCGCCCCAATGCTTCAAGGCGGCGGCGACCTCTTCGACGTTCTTCGCTCGCTGATAGCGCATCCCGCTCATCAGGAATGCTCCGCCCGTATCCAGCCACGTGGCCCGCACCGCATAGGCCCGATGAAGCTTCGGGTCCTCCATCACCACCGGGCCATGACGGGTGAACTTGAGCTCGACGTCGCGCTTGGGCCCACCGCGCACCGCGACGGCCTCATGCTCGACCCGCATCGGCTCCCATCCGCCCAGGTAGCGGTACCGGTTGGGATTCTGGGGATCGGTCTCGTAGACGTAGAGGTCTTCCTGCGCGATCCAGAATATCGTCATCCCGATCGCTATACTCTCATTGTGACCGGTCAAGATGCCAGGCAATGCAGGGTCACCCGAACCGATGATGTTGAGACCTGGCGTGGAGAGGTGCGCGATGTAGAACGGCGAGGGAACCGATTCGAAGTAGTGAGGATCGTTCGCCAGGATGGGACGGCCGGTGGCGCTCTTCGATGGTCCGATGACCCAGTTATTGCTGCCCTGGATGACACTCTGCTGGGCCTCCGTCAACCGGATCCCATCATGCGGACTCTCGGCACCGAGGGCCGCCCCTTTTTCGGTGAAGGTGACGGGCGCTCTCGCAAGGGAATACTGCTCCAGAACGTTCGGTGGAATAGTGCAGAAGTCCAAGCCCTCCGGAATGATCGGCTTCCAGGACGGCGCTATCACGGGGAGAAACTGCGTCGTCGAGCCGTCCTTGCACACCATCTGCGCCCGCCCCACCTCGAGGCGGACGTTGAACGCGATGGTGTGATCGCGAACTCGCACCACATCGTCGGCCTTCCAGTACGCCGGCTCGTAGCCTGCTAACCGAAACTCCGGCGGCATCAGCTTCGGGTCCGCTCGCACCGCGCCGACATAGGCATTGATCCCCGCCACGAACGTCTCGGTGTTGCGCCGTGCATCGGGGCCATAGGCAGC
>JBDTOH010000196.1:0-9596 GCA_039933355.1 Gemmatimonadota bacterium
GGTGAGGATCGTTGCGCCCGCCGTCCAGTAGGCACGGAACCAGGCGGCGTGACGCGCGAAGTTCCCCTGGCCGTTCATGTCGGAAAGCGGCACCGGCGGAGTCGACCCATAACGGTAGAGGTTGTGCTCGAAGCCGAGCCCCGGGAGCGTCGACTGGCCGACGATGAACAGCAACATGACCAGGAGGCCTACGAACTTGTGGGGTACGAGCGTCTGGATGAACACCGCGAGCACGGCGTAGAGCACCATATTGACGAGCCACGGAAGTACATACCAGCCGAGGTAGTGACTGAGCTCGAACGTGGTGTAGCCCTTGAGCGCCTGCACGGCGACGGCGGCGACGACGCTGATGAGAGCCGTCGTCAGCAGCACGATCGAGAGCGCGACGATCTTCGGGACCAGGAAGGCCAGGTCCGACGCCGGGGTCGCGTCGATGATTTCGTGCACCCGGCGTTCCCGGTCGCGCCAGACGAGCTCACCCGCGTAGTAGGCGGCGATGACGAGCGGAATGAGCGTGAACTGCACCCTCAGCGTCTCGATCATGACGCGGGTGACCGGGAAGATCGTGCTTACCGAGTCGTCGCCCGCCATCCAGAGTCCGACGATCGTGTTGATGAATGCGATGCCGAGCAGTACCACGTACGCCGGGCTCCGAAGCGCGGTCATGATGTCGAACCGCGTCAGTGCGGCGAGCGGTCCCCAGCCCAATTCACGATGTGAAGCCGCTGCGGGCGGACGCCGGAGTGCCGGCGCCCTCGCCGGCTCGGCCGCCTGCGCCCCATTGTCCGGCAGTCGGTTGCTGGGCTCTGATCGGCGCTCTCGGCGAAAGGTGCGCCAAACGATCCCGAGCAGGCCGAACGCGACGGCGAGCCAGAGGGCGCGATTGCGGAGCATGGCACCCGCCATCGGCGGCAACAACAGGTTGCGCTCGCTCGGCGTCCAGTTCCGGGTGACGGCGCCGAGAGCCGAGAGACCGAACGGATCCAGCAACGCAGCGGCCGCAGCATACTCGGGGCGCCGGAAATAGGCGGTCGTGATGAGATAGATCACGATCACCAGGAGCGCGCCGATGTAGGTGGCAAACATCGAGCGCGTCACCGTCGCCAGCGCGAAGAAGCCTGCGCCGATGATGAACAGCGTCGGCACGCACAGCACGAAGTAGACGTACAGGTAGTCGCCGAGGCGGAAGCGACCGACCGTCTCGGGATCGAGCCACGGCATCGCGGCGCCGAGCATCAGGCCGAGCGGCACGCTCAGGAACGCGAGGCACCCGGCGCCCAACGCGCCCGTGAAGCGTCCGAACAGATAGTCGAACTTGGAGAGCTGCGTCGCATAGATGATCGGACCGAAGCGGGTCTCCTCGTCTCGCACGACGACGTTCGCGACGAATGCCGTCAGGATGAAGATCGACCAGAGGACCATGATCACGGAGTCGAGCGCGACCGGATACGGCGCGTTGCGGAACACCTGGCCGCCCCAACCGATGTGCAGGTCCGACGTGACGAGTGCAAACGACAGCATGAAGAAAACCACGCCGGTGACCCAGAACACCGGCGACGTGAGCTGGTAGCGGAGCTCGAAACGGGCGACGTGGCGAAACATGTCGGCGCCTCAGGCTGCGCGACGTTTGGGGGACAGCGTCGAGAAGTAGACGTCCTCGAGCCCACCCTCGGCGGGCTCGAAGCCCTCACCGGGATGCTGATCAGCAAGGACGTGGATCAGGGTGCGCCCGCCGAACAGGCGCGTGGCGATGACCTCGTGGACCGCCCGGTGCGCCTCGAGCTCGGTCTTGCTGATCGACTTCCGCCAAACCCGGCCGCGGAGCTCCGCGATGAGCTCGAGCGGGACGCCGTCGCGCACGATGCGGCCCCCGGCGATGATCGCCATCCGCTGGCAGAGCTCCGCGACGTCCTGCACGATGTGGGTCGAGAGGATGACCACGACGCTCTCGGCGGTCTCGGAGAGCAGGTTCAAGAACCGCTTGCTCTCTTCAGGATCGAGGCCCGCCGTCGGCTCATCGACGATGAGCAGCTGCGGCTGGCCGATCAAGGCCTGGGCGATGCCGAAGCGCTGGCGCATGCCGCCGGAGAAGCCGGCCAACGCCTTGCGCCGCACGTCCCATAGGTTGACCTGATGGAGCAGCGACTCGACGACCTCACGACGCTCGCCCCGCCCCCCGAAGCCTTTGAGCACGGCCACGTGATCGAGCATCTCGTAGGCCGACACGCGCGGGTAGACGCCAAAATCCTGCGGCAAATAGCCGAGCGTGCGCCGCAGCGCCCCGGGCGCGGCCAGCACATCGATCGAGCCAAAGCGGATCGACCCGGAGGTCGGCACTTGCAAAGTGGCGATGCAGCGCATCAGCGTCGACTTGCCGGCCCCGTTCGGACCGAGCAGCCCGAACATGCCGTGCGGTACCTCGATCGACACCGAGTCGAGTGCGCGCGTACCGTTAGGATAGACGTGAGTGAGCTTGTCGATCTGGAGCATTGGAGTCCTCGCAATTGTATGGCGATCGATCACAGACCGGTGCACCGGTCATTGAGCCTATGGCCGGGGTCCTACGTCGCTGTGGGCGTTACCGAGATCCTCGGCATAGTCCCCTCAGGGGCCTCGCCGAGCAGCCCCCTTGGAATGCCGTTCGGGTACGTCTTGGAACGATTCTCGACCCTCAGCGGTACGGAACCTCCGCGAAAGTCGAGAGCCGTCTCAATTGCTTGGCCGAGCAAGTCCAAGCCCAAGTCGATCTCCGCATCACTCACAGTCAAGGGCGGCGCGATCCGGAAGACGCCGCCCATGCCCGGCAACTGAACGATGTTCATGCTCAAGCCAAGCGTCATGCAGGCGCGGGTGATCGCCGCAGCCAAACCGGGCGCCGGTTCCTTGCTGTCCCGATCGTTGACGATTTCCATGCCGAGCAACAGCCCTCGGCCCCGAACATCTCCCACGCACGCGAACCGATCTTGCAAGGCCCGGAGACCTTCTTCGAGCCGGGCGCCGGCGATCCTCGCCCGATCCACCAGGCCATCTCGTTCCACCACCTCCAGCACCTTGAGGCCGACGGCGGCCGGCAACGGGTCCGAGACGTGGGTGGTGTAGAACAGAAAGCCCCGCTCATGGCAGCGTTCTTCGATCTCCGCGGACGTGATCACGGCCGACAACGGCAAGCCGGCGCCCAAGGTCTTCGACAGGGTGAGAATGTCGGGGACGACGCCGTCGCGCTCGAACGCGAACATCCGTCCGGTGCGCCCCACGCCCGTCTGGGCTTCGTCGAGAATCAGGAGCATTCCGCGCTCGGCGCATTTCTGTTTCAGCGCGGCGAGGTAGCCTAACGGCAGGTCGATCAGGCCGCCGGTACTCAAGATCGGCTCCGCGATGAATGCCGCGAGGCTGCCGCTCGACTGCCGATCGATCAGATCGAATCCGTAGTCGAGCTCGGCTTGCCAATCAGCCTTCCCGTCGCGCTCGAACCGGGCGCGATAGGGATAGGGTGCGGGGATCGCGAACGACCCGACGGCTGCCGGTCCGTGGCCCTTGCGCCCGCCGGAATAGGTGGCCGATCCCGCCCCACCGGTCATGCCGTGCCACGATTGGGCGAAGCCCACGATTTCGTAGTTGCCGGTGAAAAGCTTGGCCATCTTGATCGCCGCCTCGTTCGACTCCCCGCCGGTGCTCAGTAGCATCGTGCGGTCCAAACCGGGCGGGGTGATCTCGGCGAGCTTGCGGGCGAGGCCGACCACCGGCCGCGACAGCATGCCGCTGAACAGGTGGTCCAGGTTGTGGGCATGATCGGCGACGACGGCGGCAATCTCGGGATGGCCATGGCCGAGCAGGGCGCTCATCTGGCCGGAGGTGAAATCGAGAATGGCTCGGTTGTCGGCATCGAATACGAAGCTGCCCTTGGCGCGCTCGATGATCAGCGGCTCGAATTGTCCGCCATAGCGGATCAGGTGCTGCCGCGCCTGTTCCCAAAACAGCGGGTCTGAATTTCGAGACATGAGAACCTCCACAAACCGGGTGGCCGGGTGGCAACTCCGACAAGGTAGCGAAGACTTTTCATAGGATCAAATGGTACTAATAGCTCTTATGCGAAGCATTCGTCTTGTTTGTGGCTCAATTCGTCAGCTGAACATCGATCATGCTCCGGACCCCTGCCATAGTTGCGGAGACATAACCCGCTGCGCCATGCTCGTGGTCAAGGGTGAGAAAACGCTTTGGCTCGTCTTGACGATCTCGTCTTGCGTGACACGACTCCTTCCGCATCAGCCCCCGACGGCGGAGAACGGCCACAGCACTGGATCGGATTTCGCGGGTGAAGTCAAGGCGGATTCACAAGCCGTGCTAATGTCTCACATAAGAGCTATTAGTATCATTTGATCCTGTCAAAGGTTCTCGCTAGCTTGTCCACGTTGTCGTCCGGCACAAGCAGCCACGGCGTTCAGGTTACCGAAGCCGCGATCCAATTGCCGCGATGCGCCAATCTCCTGTTCGAAGAGGACGCCACTATGGGTAGAGACGATGAGGAACGTGAGGCGACCAAACCGACCGAGCCACAATCTCGAGGTGAGGCATCGCCCGATCGAGATACGTGGGAGCGCACCACGCTCGCGGCGAGTCTCAAGAAGCTGCCCAAACGCAAGGAAGCGTTCACAACCCTCTCGGGTCTCCCGGTTGACGATCTCTACACGGCCGCAGACGTCAACAGTAGCGACCCCGCGAAGCTGATCGGCTTTCCCGGTGAGTACCCCTTCACGCGCGGCGTCCACCCCACCATGCATCGCGCCCGGCCCTGGACGATACGCCAGGTTGCGGGCTTCGGGACTGCCGAAGACACCAATGGGAGATACAAGTACCTGCTCGCGCACGGCGAGACGGGGTTGTCTACCGATTTCGATCTTCCGACGCTGTTAGGCTATGACTCCGATCACCCCGTGGGCATGCCGGAAATCGGCAAGATCGGCGTGGCGGTAGACACGATTGACGATGTCCGGTTGCTGATGGCGGATATTCCACTCGACCAAGTGTCGACCTCTTACACGATCAATGCGTCGGCGTTCGCGCTGATCGGGATGTATGAAGTAGTCTGCAAGGAGCAGGGCGTCGCGGCCGAGAAGATTACGGGGACTTGTCAAAACGACATCCTCAAGGAGTACACCGCGCAGAACGAGTACATCTATCCGCCCGCCGAAGCCGTACGCCTGGTGGTTGACACCATGGAGTATGCGGCCAAGACGATGCCGCGCTACAACCCGGTGAGCGTCTCCGGCTATCACATCCGCGATGCGGGTGCGACCGCCGTGCAAGAGCTCGCCTTCACCCTCGCCGCAGGGCATTGCTACGTGACCGAGGCCGTGAAGCGCGGCCTGTCAGCGGATTTCGTGGCGCCGCGGATCTCCTTCTTCTGGAACATTCAGAACGATTTCTTCGAGGAGATCTGCAAGCTGCGCGCGTCGCGCCGACTCTGGGCGCGAATGATGCGGGATTGGGTCGGCACCAAGGATCCCCGATCCTGGATGATGCGGGCGCACAGTCAAACCTCTGGTGTCAGCCTGACCGCGCAGCAACCTGACAATAACATCGCGCGCACGGCCATTCAGGCGTTGGCCGCGATCCTGGGTGGCACGCAGTCGCTTCACACCAACTCGAAGGACGAGGCGTTCCAGATCCCCTCAGAGGGCGCGATCAAGATTGCGGTGCGCACTCAACAGATTCTAGCGCTCGAGAACCGCGTGGCCGACGTCGTCGATCCGTTGGGTGGGTCCTACTACGTCGAGAACCTGACGAACCGGCTCGAGGAAGAGGCCGAGGCGTTGATTCGTCAGATTCTGGATCGGGGCGGCATGGTGGCCTCGATCGAGGACGGATTTATCCAGCGACATATTGCCGATTCCGCCGCGGCCTTCCAGCGCGACCTGGAGACGCAGAAAGAGTTCATGGTCGGTATGAACATTCATATCGACCCGGAGGAGGCGTTGCCGTTCGAACCGTTCGAGCTCGACCCGGGGCTGGCCGAACGGCAGATCAAGCGGACTCAGGGCATCCGGCGCTCGCGAGCCCAAGCCGAGACGACAAGCGCCTTGAAGGAAATCAAGCAAGCCGCAACGGGCAGCGACAACGTGATGCCGGCCGTTGTGCGCGCCATTAAGGCGCAGGCCACCGTGGGGGAGATGTGCGACGTGCTGCGCGAGGTGTTCGGTACCTATCGCGGGCCGATCGTTTACTGACGCGTCTGGAGGAGGATGTGAATATCAAGCAACCGTTACGGGTCGTGGTGGCGAAGCCGGGACTCGACGGGCATGATCGGGGCGCGAAGATCATTGCCCGCGCGTTCCGTGACGCCGGCATGGAAGTGATCTATACCGGGATATTTCAAACGGCGGAGATGATCACCCGCACGGTGATTGAAGAGGACGCCGACGTGCTCGGCCTGAGTATTCTATCGGGGGCCCACCTGCATTTTGCCGAAGAGATCTGTCGCGCGCTGCGCGAGCAGGCCGTAAAGGACGTGCTGGTCGTCATGGGCGGCATTCTTCCGCCGCCGGACATTCCTAAGGTCAAGGCGTTTGGGGTGTCGGAGGTTTTCGGCCCCGGCACGCCGACATCCAAGATTGTCGACTACGTGCGGACCTGGCAGGCAGCCCGGTGAGGATGTTGGAAATGGGGAGCGTGCCGCGGCTGGATGCGATACTGGCGCGCGCGGCGCTCACTCAGCCGGGCCGCGACGCGATCATGTGTGACGGCACCGTCTGGACCTACGCGGAAGTCTACGATCGAGCCCGCCGGTTGGCCGGTGCCCTTGCGACGCTCGGTGTGCAGAAGGGCGACCGGGTGGCCTTGTGGGCCGCGAATCGAGCGGAGTTTGCCGAGTTTCTGTTCGGAGTTCCGATGTTAGGTGCGATTGCCGCACCGTTGGACCACTGGTGGACTCGGAAGGACGCGCTCGTCGCGCTCGAGCAGATTCGTCCGAAGGTATTGATCGTCGGGGCAGCCCAGCTCGCAATGATCGCGGAGTGTCACGATGCGCTGGAGGCCGCCGGCATTGAATCCGTGCTCTGCCTCGATGAGCACCCGACGGAGAGGCTCTTTGACGGGTACGCGCTCCACCTGGCTCGGGCGACAAGGCTGCAATCACTGATTCCGGTAGCTCCGAGCGATCCAGCCGTGATCTTCTTTACATCCGGCTCGACCGGACGCTCAAAAGGGGCGGTTCACACCCACGGCAGCCTGGTGGCCGCGGCCATGACCATGTGCCTCGAGCTCGGTCTCCAGGACGGGGAGCGTACGCTGCATTTCCTGCCGCTCTTCTCCTCATGTATGGAGCACCTGATTCCGCTGACACTGGTGCGCGCCACGCACATCATCCTGCCGCAATTCGATGCGTCAGCCGTGTGGGAGGCTGTTCGCGTCTTCGAGGTCACCCATTTCGACGCCGTGCCGACGACGCTCCGCCGCATTCTGGAGGCCGCGCCAACCACAATCCCGACGTCGCTTCGGATGATCTCATATGCCTCCGAGCTGATGCCGGCGCCGCTGATCACTGCGCTGATCGAGCGAATGCCCCGAGTTGAGTTCATTCAGTTCTACGGGATGATCGAACATCTGTGCCTGACGGTCATGAGCCCTTCCGACCAGCTCCGAAAGATCGGAACCGTGGGTCGGCCTATGATGGGTGCGCACCTCTATCTACTCCCCTCGGACGACGAAGCGGGGGAGCAGGCGTCCGGCGAGATCGTCGCGCAGAGCCCCACGTTGTTTGCCGGCTATTGGCAGGACGAGTCCGCTACGGCGCTGGTCATGCGAGGAGAAGGAATGCGCACCGGCGATATCGGTCGGTTTGACGACGAGGGATTCTTGACGTTGGAGGGTCGGGTCAAGGAGATGATCAAGACGGGTGGAATCACCGTGATTCCGTCCGAGATCGAAGGCATTCTCATGGGACATCCGCACGTGAGCGATGCCGCAGTGGTCGGCATTCCCGACGAGCACTGGGGCGAGGCTGTCCATGCGTTCGTGACGCTTTCGCCGGGCGCTTCGGTACTAGAGGTCGAACTGATGTCGTTTTGCCAAGAGCGACTCGCAAGCTACAAACGTCCCAAAGTCATTCACATATTGCCCGAGCTGCCCAGGACAGGTATCGGCAAGATTGCGCGCCGCCTGCTCCGTGACCAGATCTTCGCATCAAAGGCGGAATAAATGGCTGACCCGATCGAGAGCCTCATTCGGTTGCGCATGTCGACGGCCGACGGTCACTACGCCGGTGGCTTGGTCGATGGGGCGCGAATTCTCCAGCTGTTCGGCGATGCCGTGACCGAAGTCCTCATCCGACACGACGGCGACGAGGGGCTCATGCGCGCGATGCAGAGCGAGTTTCTCGTGCCCGTGCGAAGCGGGGACTATCTCGAAGTGCGGGCGAGGCTTGTGTCTGTCGGCAAGTCGTCGCGCACGCTCGAGTGTACCGCGCACAAGATCATCGAGCTGATCGACCCGGCCGATTCCGCCGCAAACCTGCTGGCTCAACCGACCCTTGTCGTCAAGGCAACCGCGGTCGCCGTAGTTCCCGCGAGCAAGCAGCGAGGGATCAGGCGATGAACGACGTCGGGAAGTTGCTCGAGGGTGCGCGCGAGGGCCGGATCGCCTACATCGCGAGGCTCCTGTCGATCGTCGAGAACGAAGAGCCCGAAGCCGCCGACATCGTCAAGGCGACCTATGCCCACACGGGCCGAGCGGTCGTGGTCGGGTTCACGGGGCCTCCGGGAACTGGAAAGAGCACCTTAGTCTCGGCGATGACCGCCGCATACCGGCGAACGGCCGCGCGCGTCGCTGTCGTTGCCGTGGATCCGTCGAGCCCCTACACCGGAGGTGCCATCCTCGGCGATCGAATTCGGATGCGGGATCGCTATCTGGATAAGGGCGTCTTCATTCGCAGTATGGCAAACCGGGGGACGTCGGGGGGCCTCGCCCGGGCGACCAAGCGAGTGGTGAGTGTCCTCGATGCCCTCGGCTTCAATGTGGTGCTCGTCGAGACGGTGGGAGTCGGTCAGCAGGAGATCGAAGTGTCCCGCGTCGTCGATACCGTGTGTCTTCTCACGATTCCCGGAGCGGGCGATGACATCCAGGCAATCAAGGCGGGCATCATGGAAATCGCCGATGTCTTGGTGGTCAACAAGGCCGATCGCCCGGGCGCGGACGAGACCGTGAAGGACCTGACCCAGATGCTGACGCTCGGCGCGTCGCGGCTCGCCTGGCAGACGCCGGTGGTCAAGACCTCGGCCAAGGACGGCAGCGGCATCGACGAGCTGATTGCCGCGATCGAGAAGCATCGGGCTTGGGCCGTGGAGAGTGGTGAGGCGCGCCGAAGGAACGCGGATGCGATGCGCAATGAGATTCAAACCCTCCTGCAGGAGCGGGTGCTGCGCGAGCTGGCCGAGCGCCTGGGCAAGCAGAGGCTGGAGGATGTGGTGCTCCGAGTCGTGGACAAGACCTGTGATCCGTACGAGGCGGTAGATGCATTGCTGAACGGCTGAGGACGAGTCCGGGCCACCGGCCGGGACTCGTGGAACAAATCTGCGGACCAATCATGCATGCCGAAAAGGAAG
>JBDTOH010000197.1:0-9442 GCA_039933355.1 Gemmatimonadota bacterium
CTCACCCATGAGAGCGAGGGCACCCACGTCGAGCTCGGCGTCGACATCGGCAAGAAGTACAAGGAGAACCTGCTGGTCATCAACTGCATCGCGGCGCACCATGACGACGTACCTCACGAGTCGGCCGAATCGGTTCTCGTCCAGGCGGCGGACGCGATCAGCGGGTCCCGGCCCGGTGCGCGGCGCGAGGCGTTCGAGACCTACGTGAAGCGCCTGACGAAGCTGGAGGAGATTGCCGCGAGCTTCCCGGGCGTCGAGAAGACCAACGTGATTCAAGCCGGTCGCGAAGTGCGGGTGATCGTGGTGCCGGACAAGATCGACGACACCAAGGCCACGCTGCTCGCCGAAGAGATCGCCCGGCGGATCGAAGCGGAGCTGCAGTACCCGGGACAGATCAAGGTCACGGTGATCCGGGAGATGCGGGCGACAGGGCTCGCGCGATGAGCGCACGCCTTCTGAGCGGTGAAGTATTCGCAAAAGCAATCCGTGCCGACGTCGCCAAGGAAACCGCCGAGCTGGCGGCGACGGGGATCAAGCCCGGGCTCGCGGTGGTGATCGTGGGAGAGGATCCGGCGAGCCAGGTCTACGTCGCGAGCAAGGGAAGGGCATGTGCCGAAGCGGGCATGCACTCCGAGACGGTTCGGCTTCCCGCCACGGCGACCGAAGCCGAGCTGCTCGAGGTGGTGGACCGCCTGAACACGGATCCCGCGATCCACGGATTTCTCGTCCAGTCGCCGGTGCCCAAGCAGATCCGATATGACCACGTGATCGATCGGATCAACCCCGCGAAAGATGTCGACGGCTTTCATCCGGTGAACGTCGGCCGGCTGGTCGTCGGTGATCCAACCGCGCTGCGGCCGGCCACGCCCCTCGGCATCCAGCAGATGTTGATCCGCGCGGGGATCGACACCAAAGGCGCTCACGCGGTCGTCGTCGGCCGCTCGACGATCGTCGGGAAGCCGATCGCGAACCTGCTGGTCCAGGATATGCCGGGCGGGAATTGCACCGTGACCATCTGCCACTCGCGCTCCCGCGATCTCCCCTCGCTCACTCGCCAGGCCGACATTCTGGTCGTCGCGATCGGGAAGCCCGAGTTCGTCACCGCGGACATGGTGAAGCCCGGCGCGGTGGTGATCGACGTGGGAATCAATCGCGTTCCGGACCAAACGACCGAGCGGGGATATCGGATCGTGGGGGACGTGGCGTTCGGCCCGGTGTCGGACGTGGCGTCCGCGCTCACCCCGGTGCCCGGCGGAGTCGGCAAGATGACCATCGCGATGCTGCTGATGAACACACTGCAGGCCACCCGGCAGCAGCTCGGAGCGTGAGAGAGACCGCCTACACCGTCTCCGAGCTCTCGGCCGAGCTCAAGGGCGCCCTCGAGTCGGCGGTTGGACAGGTATGGATCAAGGGCGAAGTCAGCGGGCTCAAGGCGTACCAGAGCGGCCACTGGTATTTTACGCTCCGCGACGCCGACGCCCAACTTCGCTGCGTGATGTGGCAGACCTACACCCGCCGCGTGAAGGAGCCGCCGGCGGAGGGCACCGAGGTCTACGTGCTCGGGCGGCCGTCGCTCTGGGCGGAACGGGGCGAGCTTCGACTCTCCGTCGTGACGATGCTTCCCACGTCCGGCGTTGGCTTCCAGCAGCTCGCACTCGAGAAGACCCGGGCGGCGCTCGATAAGGACGGCCTCTTCGCGCTCGAGCGGAAACGCGCGCTCCCGCCGTTTCCACGCGCCATCGCCGTGGTGACCAGTCTGGAGGGCGCCGCACTCCGAGACATCGTAGCGGTGGCGCGCGGCCGGTGGCCCGCCGTTCGCCTGCTGATCATCCCGGCCAAGGTCCAGGGCGATGAGGCCGGCGGGGAGCTCCTCGCGGCGCTCACGCTCGTGAATCGTCTCGACGTGGACCTCTGCCTCGTTGGACGGGGCGGCGGGTCGCGCGAGGACCTCTCCGCTTTCAATCTCGAGCCGGTGTGCCGGGCGGTCGCCGCGGTGAAGGTTCCGACGGTCTCCGCGGTCGGCCACGAAACCGACATCTCGCTCACCGACCTCGTGGCGGATGCCCGGGCCCCGACTCCATCGGCCGCGGTCGTGATGGTGCTCCCGGACCGGGCCGACGTCGCCCGCCACGTGGGAGCGTTAGGCGGCCGGCTGGCCCACGGGCTCACCCGGCGGACTCGAGTCATCGCCGAGCGGCTGGTGCGCTCGGGTGACCGGCTGCAGGGCGCGACCATGCGGCTCGTGGTTCAGCGGCGCCACGACGTCGGCCGGCTCGCCGGGCAGCTCGAGCTGCTGAGCCCGCTCAAGCTGCTCGGCCGCGGCTACAGCGTCGCGACGCTCGACACCGGCAAGCTGGTCCGGAGCAAAGACCAAGTGCCCGCCGGAACCAGGTTCACGTTGCGCGTCGCGGACGGCGAGGTCCCGTCGAGAGCGGAGGAGCGATGACTCCCGATTCCCGGTCCCCGACCCCCGATTCCCTTTCCACTGAGCTCCGCCGGCTCGAGGAGATCGTCCACCAGCTAGAAGGTGAGGACGCCGACCTCGATCGCGCCCTCGCGCTGTTCGAAGAAGGCGTGACCCGGCTCAAAGCGGCCCGGCTCCGCCTTGCCGAGGCCGAGGCCAAAGTCCAGCGGGTCCTGGAGGATGCGGCCGGCACACTTTCCCTTGTGGACTTCGATGTCTGAGGCGGTGGCCACCGAGGGGGACCGGCTCCTCGCCGACGCTCGTATCCTGACCGATGCCGAGCTTGCCAGGGTCGCCGCTCGGCTCCGCGGGGAGGTCGGCGGAACGTTAGGTGAGGCTTTGGCGTATGCCGTAGGTACGCTGGGGAAGGGAGTCCGGCCCGCGCTCGTGATCGCGGCGTACCGGACCGCCGGCGGGCGCTCCGACGCCATCGCCGGGGTGGCCGCTGCCGTCGAGCTCGTCCATACATACTCCCTCGTCCACGACGACCTCCCCTGTATGGACGACGATCCCCAGCGCCGGGGCCGCCCCACGACCCACGTCGCGTTCGATGTTCCCACCGCGACCCGGGTCGGCTTTCTCCTCGTCCCGGTCGCCGTCGAGGTCCTCACCGACGCGCTCGCTCGGCTCGATGTCGACGTGGCCCGGGCCGGCCGGATCGCGAGCGTGCTGCTCCGCGCGAGCGGGATCGGCGGGATGGTGGGTGGGCAGTGGCTCGACCTCGCGGCCGAAGGTCAGGCGCTCGATCTCGCGGCTCTCCAGAACGTGCACCGGCGGAAGACCGGCGCGCTGATCGAGGCGGCGTGCGTAATCGGTGCTCTTGCCGGGGGAGCGCCCGATCCACTGGTCGCCGTCCTGAGCGAGTTCGGTCGCACGGTCGGATTGGCCTTTCAGATCGCCGACGACGTGCTGGATGCGACCGCGACATCGGCCCAGCTCGGGAAGACGGCCGGTCGGGACGCGACGATGGCCAAGTCCACGTACGTGAGCATTCTCGGCGTCGAGGGAGCCCGGCGGGAAGCGTTCCGCCTCGCCGACCTGGCTCTGACCAGCCTCGAGCGGGGCAGGGTCGACGCGCCGTCGCTGGCCAGCTTGGCGAGTTATATTGTCCACCGTCAGTCTTGATCCCGAGCCCTTGGCGCGACGAGCGCGCTCGATCCACCGAGGGAGTCAGCAACCCAAGGGAGCCCATGCCTCTTCTTGACCGGATCCAAGGCCCCGCCGACCTGAAACGGCTCCGGCGCGAGGAGTTGCCGGTCCTGGCTCAGGAGATCCGGGAACGGTTGATCGAGGCCTGCTCGGTCACCGGTGGGCACATCGGGGCGAGTCTCGGTTGCGTCGAGCTCGCAATCGCCCTGCTCTACGAGTTCGACTCCCCTCGCGACAAGGTCGTCTGGGACGTCGGCCATCAGGCCTACGCCTGGAAGCTCCTCACCGGCCGGGATCACGAGTTCAATACGCTCCGCCAGAAAGACGGGATCTCCGGCTTTCTCAAGCGGACCGAAAGCCCCCACGATCAGTTCGGGGCCGGTCACGCCGGGACCGCGATGTCGGCGGCGTTCGGGATGGCCACCGCGCGGGACCTGTTAGGCGACGATTACAAAGTGGTGGCGGTCGTCGGCGACGGGGCGCTCACCTGCGGGCTCTCGTACGAAGGGATGAACAACGCCGGCCATTCGGACCGCGACATCATCCTCGTCGTCAACGACAACGGCATGTCGATCTCCCCGAACGTCGGCGCCATCAGCAAGACGTTGGGCGGCATCGTTGCCAACCCGATGACCAACAAGGTGCGCGAGAAGATCAAGCACCTGACGGTCCGGCTCTCTCATGTCTTCGGCGAGCGAGTGGTCGACTTTGCGAAGAACGTCGAGGAGAGCGTCAAGAATCTCTTCTCCGAGGGGATGTTCTTCGAGGAGCTGGGCTTCCGCTATTTCGGACCGATCGACGGCCACGACCTCGGCAAGCTCGCGGACACCTTCAAGTTCGTCCGCGGCCTGAGCGGGCCTCGGGTGATTCACGTGATCACCGAAAAAGGCAAAGGGTTCCCGCTCGCCGAAGCCAACAAAGAGAAGTGGCACGGGCTTGCCGCATATGATCCGATCACCGGCGAGGCCAGGAAGAAGGCGAGCGGGCCTGCCACGTGGACACAGGTCTTCGGCGAGGGTCTGACCGCGCTCGCGACCGAGCACCGCGACTTCGTGGTGATCACGGCGGCGATGCCGTCGGGCACCGGGACTCAGATCTTCCAGAAGAAGTGGCCGGAGCGGTTCTTCGACGTCGGCATCGCCGAGGGGCACGCGGTGACGTTCGCGGCCGGTCTCGCTACCCAAGGCGTCCGGCCGGTCTGCGCGATCTACAGCACGTTCCTCCAGCGCGCCTACGACAACATCATTCACGATGTCGCGGTGCAGCAGCTCCCGGTCGTCTTCTGCATGGATCGCGCGGGACTGGTCGGCGAAGACGGGCAGACCCACATGGGTCTCTACGATATCGCCTACATGCTGGCCGTGCCGGGGATGACAGTCACCGCGCCCAAGGACGGCGACGAGCTGATCGGTCTCCTCAAGACGGCGCTCACCCGGAGCGGCGGACCGATCTCGATTCGCTATCCCCGCGATAAGGTCCCCACGGAGCCCAAGCCGGTCGATCAGGTAGCGGCGGTTCCGTTAGGCACCTGGGAGCAGCTCCGGGCCGGCAAAGACCTCGCGATCCTGGCGGTGGGCACGATGGTGCTGCCGTCGCTCGAAGCGGCCGACCAGCTCCGCCGTGAGGGAATCGACGCCGCGGTGGTCAACTGCCGCTTCCTCAAGCCGTACGACGAGGTGATGCTGGCGGCCCTGATCCACGACCACAAGCTCCTCGTCACGATCGAAGAAGGCACCGTCGCGAACGGCTTCGGCGCCTTTCTCGCGCGCGACCTCCAGCTCACGCACCCGGAGGTCCGGGTCGTCAGCTTCGGCGTTCCCGACCGGCTGATCGAGCAGGCACCTCGCGCCGATCAGCTGGCGCAGTTCGGGCTGACGGGGCCCGGAATCGCGAGCCGGATCACGGCGCTCTATCACGAGGAGAGCTACGAGGCGCGATGAACGTCGGGATCGTCGGGAACCCACGCTATGACGGGGTTGCGGCCATCCTCCAACGGGTGGCCGCATTCGCAGAGGGGCTGGGCTGGTCGCTCTATACCGAGCCGGCGCTGGCACCGCTCTGGCCGACCTCGGTTCCGCCGATCGGGATCGCTCCGCTCAACGCGCTCGTCACGTTAGGCGGAGACGGGACCCTGCTCCGGGGCGCCCGGCTCCTCGCCGGCCGGGAAGTGCCGGTGCTCGGAATCAACCTCGGCCGGGTCGGATTCCTGACCTCGGCGAACCGCGACGAGATCGACACCTCGCTCGCGCTCCTTGCGACCGGCGACTACGGGACGGACCGCCGCCTCACGTTGCAGGCGGCGCTGATCGGCCGCGACGGCATCGCATTCAATCTCCCCGCCGCCCTCAACGACGTCACCGTGCACAAGGGCGGCGTGGCCCGGCTGATCCGGCTCGACGTGAGCGTCGACGGGAACGAGATCGGCCCGTACAGCGCGGACGGGCTGATTGTAGCGACCCCGACCGGCTCGACCGCGTATTCGCTGAGCGCGGGCGGCCCGATCATCGCGCCGACGGTCGAGGCCCTCGTCATCACCCCGATCGCGGCGCACACGCTCGCGGTCCGCCCGCTGGTCATCCCGTCCACTTCGCGGATCATGATTCGGCCGATCAGCGGCTGGGCCGACGACCTGCTCGTGTCGGTGGACGGCCAGCACGCGCTGACGCTCGGCCCGGACGATCAGGTCGAGTTGCGGCGCGGCGCCGCGATGGTCCATCTGGTCCGGTTCGAGGAGGGCGGGTACTTCGGCCGGATGCGCTCGCTGCTCCGCTGGGGCGATCTGATCGAGCGGGAGTCGCCTCAGTGATCACCGAGCTCCGAGTCCGCGATCTCGCAACCATCGCCGAGGTCACGCTCCAGCTCGGCGACGGGCTCAACGTGCTCACCGGCGAGACCGGCGCCGGCAAGTCGATGCTGGTCGATGCCCTCGGCCTTCTGTTAGGCGGTCGAGGCGACAGCGGGGCGGTGAGACCGGGCGCTTCGAAGATGGTCGTCGAAGGCGCCTTCGAACCGGTATCCAAGCGCCTCCAAGGCCTGCTCGAGGAGCTCGGGCTCGATGTCGGGGACGACCGGCTCGTCGTCCGCCGGGAAGTCTCCTCGGAGGGCCGCTCGCGCGCCTGGGTGAACGGAAGCCCCACGACCGTGACCGTCCTGGGCCAGCTGGGCGGCTGGCTGGTCGATGTGCACGGACAGCACGAGACGACCAGCCTGCTCCGCGCCGACATCCAGCGCGACCTCCTCGATTCGTTCGCGGAGGCGGAGACCGAGGCGTCCGCGACGGCGGGCGGGTTCCTCGAGCGCGAGGGGCTAGCTCGCGAGCAGTCCCTCCTGCTCGAACGGCGCGACGCCGTCCGGAAGAAAGCGGACTATCTCCGGCACGTGCTGCAGGAGATCGACGCGGCCAAGCTCAGACCGGACGAAGAGGCCGAGCTCGACCGCGACCTGACCCGGCTCGGGCACGCCGAGCAGCTGCGCGACCTTGCCAATCGGATTGAAGCGGCGGTCGACGGCGATCAGGAGAGCGCCCGCTCCGGTCTCGTCGCCGCGGACAGGGCGTTAGGTCAGCTCGAGCGGATCGACGCCGCCGCGACCGACGGATGGCGCGCGCTGGTCGACCAGGCGTATGCCGCGATCGAAGAGCTGGCGCGGCTCGCCCGGGACTATCGGGAGGGGCTCGACCAGGATCCGGGCCGTCTCGCCGAGCTCGAGCAACGTCGCGCCCTGCTCGATAAGCTCTCCCGGAAATACGGCGAGTCGGTCGACGCCATGCTCGCCACCCGCAAAGAGGCTGGCCGCGAGCTCGATCTTCTCGACACGGCGGACCTCGATCTGAAGACCATCGCCGCCCGGCTCGCCTCCGCGGACACCGCCCTCCGTGAGGCCGCCGACGCGCTCTCGGCCAAGCGGAAGGAGGGCGCCGAGCGGTTCGGCCGGGCGGTCAACCGGCTCCTTCCCCGGTTAGGCATGACCGGGGGCCGCTTCGAAGCGGCCCTCACGCCGCTCGACCGGATCACCGGTCAGGGCCAGGAGTCGGTCCAGTTCCTCGTGCAGCTCAATGCCGGCCTCGACGCTCGGCCGGTGCAGAAGGTGGCTTCCGGCGGCGAGCTCTCGCGGATCATGCTCGCGCTCACGGTGGCGCTCGCCCGCCACGACGCGACTCCCACGCTCGTCTTCGACGAGATCGACCAGGGCGTCGGCGGGGAAGTCGGCAACCAGGTCGGCGAAGCGCTGGCCGAGGTGGCTCGCCGCCATCAGGTGCTGGTGATCACGCATCTCCCGCAGATCGCGGCCCGAGCCGACCGTCACCTCGCGGTCGCAAAACGGGCTCGAAGCGGTGTCGCCAGGAGCGACGTGTCAGCCATCCACGGCGAGGACCGGGTCGCGGAAGTCGCCCGGATGCTCGGCGACTCGGACGGCGAGACGGCCCGGCGGCATGCGGTAGCAATGATCCAAGGGAAACAGGGCGGCAAGGCGGCAGGGCGGCAGGGCGGCAAGTAAGGGCGTTAGGTGGGCCGACCGAAGGAAGCTATGGCGCGGGTTCGTTTGGGCTGGGTTGCTGTGATGATGGGCTTGGTCGTGGTGGCCGGTCTCGGCGTTGCCGTTGCGCTGCGGCACCGCGGGCCCGACTTGAGCGATGCCCGGCTCGCCGTGTTCGCATCGAAGTGCGGCGGGTTGGCGCGGTCGGCCCGGATGGCGTGCTATCGGGAGGTCCTTACCGAGCAGCTCCGCCGGGAATCCGTTGGGGCCGCCATGGAGACGCTCGAGGCTCTCGCGAAGGCGGACAATGACGTTGATCGCGACGGGCACGTCCTCGCGCATGGGATCGGGATCGAGGCGTACCTGCATGAGCGGAGCGTCGCAAAGACGTTCAGCCAGTGCCCGACGACGTTCTCGTCGGGTTGCGGCCACGGTATCCTCCAGGCCTACCTCGAGAGCTTGACGTCGATCGACGGCGGTCAGCTCAACGATGTCTGCGCGCCGTATCGCAAACCGGGCTCGGCGGCCTGGGTGCTGTTCCAGTGCGTGCACGGGATCGGGCACGGGCTCGACATGATGTACGGCGGCGATCTTCCCCGCGCGCTCGACTCCTGCGACCTCCTGGTCGCGAGCTGGGAGAACGAGGCGTGTTACGGCGGCGCGTTCATGGAAAACATCATGGGCGAGATCATGCCGCACCACCCGGCGAGCGAGCTCGCGACGAGCCATCATCACGCCGCTCCCTTCAAGCGCCTCGATCCCGCCGATCCGCTGTATCCGTGCTCCATCATGCCCGAGCGGCGGCTCCCGTCCTGTTACGGGATTCAAACCGCGGCCATCCTCCGCTTCACGAAGAACGACATCGCGAAGGCCGCTACCATCTGCGACGGCGCTCCGGCCGGGATGCAGCGAATGTGTTACATGAGCCTCGGCCGGGATCTGACCTCGCGAAGCCGCCGGGATCCCGCCAAGACCAAGCGATTGTGCGATGAAGCCTCCGAGAGCAACCGGTCGTGGTGCTATCTCGGCGCGGCGAAGGCCTTGATCGACTGGCGGGCCGACTCGGGCGATGGCATGGCGTTCTGCAGCCTGCTCGAAGGCGGGCGCGGAGTCTTGGTCTGCTATCGCGGGGTCGGAGAGCAGATCGCCTCGCTGGTCGCCCTCCCGGCCGAGCGCGCCCGCCGCTGCGCCGCCGCCAAGGAGGAAAAGTCGGTCGCGGCATGCCGCTACGGAGCCGGGGTGCCGGGGAGCAGGCCGCCGAGGGACGATAGCTAGACGGTCAGGCGGCAGGACGGTAAGACGGTAGGACGGTAGGACGGTAGGACGGTAAGTAGTGTTCAATGAAACCTCGCA
>JBDTOH010000198.1:0-9427 GCA_039933355.1 Gemmatimonadota bacterium
TGCAGGCCGAGGCCAGGAGGACGCCCGCACAGGCGGCGGCGAGGCCAAGCCCGCCTCGGCGAGGACGGTGCCTAACCGTTCGTGATGTCGACATCCGCGAGACTCCCTCAAGTCCAAAGGTTGTACGGTGGGCGAGGCCCACAGTGCGATCGACGGGGCGCATCAGTAGGTGATCCGGATCGTGGTGAGGAGCTGGAACGGGATCGGCACGGCCTGGAACGTCTCTTGATTGTGCTGCGCGCCGTAGACGTTCCCGAGCTCGGGATCGGGACCCAGCTTGAAGTTGGTGAAGGTGTGGAGATTGCGTGCGGCCACCGTCACCGCAGCGGCGGTTCCGCCAACCCAGCGGGCCCATCGCTCCGGAACCCGATAGCTCGCCGAGACCTGGCGGATCTTGAGGTAGCGGACCTCGGGCGTGGAGAAGATTCCGAAGTTGTTGACCAGCATGTCGGCGGCCCCGAGAACATCGGAGGCCGGATCGACGTTGGCCTCGCAGGTCCGCAGGATCGCGCACTGGATCGCGATGTCGGCATTGAAGTTGCGGCCGCCGGTCTTGAAGTCGACCAGGCCGCTCAACGTTAGGCGCTGCCCGAGCTGCACCGTCGTGTTCAACGCCCCTTCATACTTCGGGAGCGGCTGCCCGCCGAAGATCGCCGGGGCCTGGCCGCACGGGACGATCGCGCCGCCCGGGTGGCCGTTGTTCACGCCGGCGTCACACATGAAGTTGGTCGCCTGGCCGTTGGCGCCGATCTCGGCGCTGACCACCCGCTTGTAGAAGAACGCGGCGACCGGGAAGCCTTCTCGGTGAATCTGATTGATGCCGGGGCCGGTGATGTCGCCGATCCCACCCATGTCGGTGATCTCGTTCCGCGTGTGCGAGAGCGAGAACGTCATGTCCATCTTGAAATTCTTCCCCGAGAACGGGGTGGTGTTGAGCTGAAGCTCCCAACCCCGATTCAGCACCTCACCGATGTTGACGAACTGGACTCCGAGGCCGAACCCGGTGGACGGCGCCACGGACTTACCTAGGATCGCGTCCTTGGTTCGCTTATCGAAGAAGGTGAAATCGATGCCGATCCGGTCCTCGAACAGCGCCGCCTCGAAGCCGAGCTCGAGCTCCGCGCCCCGCTCCGGACCGAGATCGGGGTTCCCGAAGAACTGCGGCCGAACCGCCGGCGTTCCACCCGGACCCGCTACGGCCTGAAAGCTTCGGAGGGCGGCAAACTGGTCGGGCTGCTGGCCTGACATGCCGTACGCGCCGCGGAGCCGGAGCGTGCTCACGATCTTCTTACCCCAGAACGGCTCGTCGCTCACGACCCAGGAGGCGCTCACCTTCGGGTAGGTGACGAGGTCGAAGTTGGCTCCGAAGGCGCTGTTGTCGTCCGCTCGGACCGCGCCGGTCAGGAAGAATCGATTCTTGAAGCTGATCTGTTCCTGGCCGTACAATCCGACCGTCTTGTTCTCGACAAACGTCTCCGTAGCGTTGCGGGTCGCGGTGCTCGAGATCGTCGCGACGCCCGGCGCCGGGAATCCGACACCCGTCAACACTTCGGTCTTGTTGAATTTGCGGTAGTACTGAAGGCCGATCGACGTCTTGGTTCCGATCTTGGAGCTCAGCGACTTGGTCGCAGTCCCGCTGTAGTCGACCGTCGTCTGAGTGAACTCGCGCTTGCCGACCGTTCTTCCGCCCTGCGCTGCTACGGGCGTAAAGAACGTCGCTGCGAACCCGGTCAGGAACGGACTGGTGATGTCGGATGCTTCGTTGAGGTCATCGACACCGACGTTCAGCCGGTGGGAAAACCACGTGGTCGGGGAGTGACTGAACTGAACCCCGCCGGTCGTCCGGGAAACGTCCTCGATCTGCGACAGGTAGAGCCGGGCGACCTCCGGCGGATATGTGAGAAATCCGCGGGACGTCGTACCGAGCAGGCCCGGGTAGGGTGCATAGATGCCACGCATCAGCTCAGTCGGCGGGATGTTGGTGTTCGACGACGTGTAGCCGGCGTTCACCCCGATCGAGAATTTGTCGGAGACCGCCGCCTGAAGATTCGTGCGGCCGCTCCAGCGCTTCAGATTGTTCGGAGCCAGCACCCCATTCTCGTCGTCGTACGACCCGCCGAAGTAGTACTGCAGGGCCTGGTTCCCGCCGCGAGCATCGACCCCATAACGATGGGTGTACGCATTACGGAAGATTGGACGGCCGCTGTCGGTTTCCTGCTGGACCAGGTTGAGCGACTTGATGACGCCGGCATCCTTGTAAAAGCTCCTCGTCTTCTCGAAGAGCTTTTCCGGATTCCACATCCAGGCGGCGCCTTGGCCGGTCTCGAACCCGAGCTGCCCTTTGCCCTGAATCCCCTTCTTCGTGATGATCTGAATTACTCCGTTGGAGGCCTCGGTCCCGTAGAGCGTCGAAGCCGCAGGACCCCGGATGATCTCGATGGACTCGATCATCGCGGGATCGATGTCGTTGAGGCGGCTGGTAGAGCCGAAGGCGAACGACGTGTTGTTCGAGTTGTCCGACCGGACGCCGTCGATGTAGATGAGCGGCTGATTGTTGAGCGAGAGACTACTCGTGCCGCGGACTCGGAGCTTCCCGCCGCTCCCCACGGCGCCCGAGGCGTCCTGGAGCACGACGTTCGATGCCCGCCCATTGAGGAGGCCGTTCATGTCCTGAGCCGGAGCGATCGCCTGGATCTCCGACACCGGCAGCTTGGTCACGGCGTTCCCGATGGTGCGCTTTTCTTCGCCGCCCGCCGTTCCGGTGACGACCACGTCGTTCAGGGCAAAGACCGATGCTGCCAGCTTGATCGAAACGTCGGAGGCGCCAGCTTGGGCGGTGACACTCGCCGGCTGGTACCCGATCATACTCACGCGAAGCGTGACGCTCGGCCCGGTCACGCCATCGATCCGGAACCGGCCGCGGAGATCGGTGGTGGAAGCCAAGCTTGTGCCGACCACTGCGACGCGAGCGCCCGGCACCGGCGCGGAGCGATCGTCGACTACAGTCCCGGAGACCGAGGTGGTCTGGAAAGCGAACAGCGGATTCGAGGGTACCGCCAAAACCAGCACGGCGGTAAGGAAACGGAGCACCGAGAGCGACATGGTGAGCTCGATTGCGAGGGAGCGCAGGACCGCAGAAGCACCAACACCGACATCCGCGCAAGGTGCGCACGGGACGTTATGCCCCCCCGGCAGAGCAGCGAGTCGAGGGTCACAAGCGTGAGTCCCATTTACTAGGACTGGTTCTCGGTTTTTTGGTAACGCGCTACGTTAGCATTTCCGGACGTCGCATGCAAGGGTTTGGCAGGGCGGAAGGCGGTAATGCAACGGGGCTGGACGGTGAGGACGGTACCGTTGCAGCGGTAGGACCGTCGAACGGTGACGTGAGACAGCGGGACTGCCGCTTTCGGGGCACGGTCAGCGCTACGAATGGGCGCGAGTACCTCCACTGCCATCGCGACGAGCGAAGCGAGGGCATCTACTCCGCGACGGCTCAGACACCGTGGAGTTGATCCCTCGCCAAATTCGGCACCACCCTTTGAGCGACGCGATCCCTCGCTCGCAAGCCCGGAGCGAGCCAGCCGCCCGGCGCCGCCCCTTATATGCCGCCCGCCATCCCCGCCCTCCGTGGATCCGTCCCCGCATTCAAGAGGCCGCTGCTCGGGTCCCGCCACGCCTGCTGGAACGATCCCATGTGGAAATCAAAAGGTGGAAGCGGCTTGAGCTTCGCGCCGAGCTTGACGAGGTCGGCAAGGACTCGAGTCGGGATCCGGTTCTCGATCTCGATCGTGGAATCGTCCTGCATCGGCAGCATCCGAGGCAACACGGCCGCCTCATAGGGATCCTTGCCGTAGTCGAGCACGCTCGAAAGCATTTGGGGAATGGTGCAGTGCACGTTCCCGGGCGTACCCATCGACAGGACCGGCTTCCCGTCTTTCATGACGATGGTGTTCCCCATCACTGACCTCATCCTGCTCCCTGGAACGCCGAGCCACCCCTGAATCGCCGCGGCCATGCTGAAGTTGGCGTGGCTGCCGATCATCGGAACGCCATCCACGACCATCCCGGGAATGCCGCCGGACTGCAGAGTATTCATCATCTGCACCCAATTGCCTTGGCTGTCGACACAGGTGAGCTCGCAGCTGCCCGATGGCTGCTTCGCCGCGGTCGTCGAGGCCGACGTGGCCCATCCGAACGCCTGGAGCTGCGGCCGCCCCGTGGTGAGCTCGACGTGCTTGGTGAGATCGACCCCCGCTTTCGGGCGGGATCGGCGGAGAATCTCGGCGATCTTGCCGTGGAAGTCGTCCGCCATCCAGATGTCGGCCGGCACGTCGAAGAACTCCGGGTCGTAGAGCTGTCCGAGCTCGTACTGGGCCCGACGGAGCGCATGGGCCATGTAGTACAGGCTCTCCGCCGACTCGGTGTAGTGACCGAGCTTCGCGATATCCAGATGCTTGAGGATCCCGAGCACCAGGCAGCAGAAGACGCCTTGGCGCTCGGGCGGCGTCGGTTGCACAATCTCGTAGCCCTTGTATGAATACTTGATGGGATCGGTCCATCGGGGCGGGTTCGCGGTGAGATCCGCAAGCTTGATCTGCCAGCCGAGCGTGTTGGCGGTCGCGACGAAGTGCTTCGCCCAATCGCCCTTCGTGAAATACTCCGGCCCTTCGTCGGCGAGGTGGCGAAGCGTCTTCGCAAGCGCGGGGTTCCGGAGTTTCTCGCCGACGGACGGCGTGAACCCGGTGGGCGCGTACAGCTCTCGCATCGCGGGAAAGTAGGTATTCCCCTCGAGCTCGAAGTCGAGCACGCCGCGGGTGAACTCGTCGACCGGAAAGCCGTTCTCGGCCCACGGGATCGCCGGCTCGACCAGCGACTTCCACGACTTCGTGCCGAACCGCTCGTGCATCGCGGCCATCCCGGGCATGAATCCCGGAATGCAGGCCATCGGCGGGCCGGCGGCAACACCACCTAAACCGGCCGGGTAGGTCCGGAACGGCGGGAGTGTCGGATGCAGCGTCCCCATGCTGTTCAGGTAGTACGTCTTGCCGGTCTTCGCCTCCCAATAGAGGAAGCTCACGGTGCCGGTGTGATTGGTCATGTCGATCTGCACCGTCGCCTGGGTCACTGCCCCGGCGATGCACGCGTCGACGGCGTTGCCTCCCGCCTTCATCACACTCAGCATCGTCTCGGTCACGATCGGGCTCTGGCTGCTCGCGACCGCGCGTTTCCCTCGGATCACTTCCTTAGGCCCCTGGCGCGAGAGCTGCCGGCACGCGCCGGGATCCTGATCGCCGGGGCTGGTCGCCGGGGTCTCCGCCGGGTTGCCCGCGCCGAGACCCGTTGCGGCCAGGCCGATGCTCGCCTGTTTGAGAAAGCTGCGTCGATCGGTTGCCATGGCGGGATTCCTGGTCTTGGCGTTAGGCGTTAGGCAGCGGAGATCGCCGGTCCCGAACAGTGGGACCGTTCGGGTTGGCTCGCGCGGTGTTAGCATCGCACCCGCGCCGGGGCCGCGCAAGGGCGGCCCCGGCCCGTTCAGCGCGCGGGCGACCTCATCCGGTCGGCGGGCGGTGCGACATCACGTCGAGCTTCGCCTCGAGCGCGCGGCCGAGGGCGAGGATCTTTCCCTCCTCGAACAGCCGTCCGTGAAATGCCACGTTCTGGGTGATGGTGTGGGGCTCGCCGGCGGGTGTCAGGGCAACCGGGCTCAGCCCGCGGGTTGGGCTGCTGCTCAGTCCGGCGCGGAGCGAAAGGCCCGGATGGCCCGTGAAGTTGGTCGTCAGCACGAGGTCGAAGGTTCCGTACGTCGGCCCGAACAGCGCGTCCACCTTGGTGAAGATGTTATGCATGTCGTTCATCGCCTGACGCCGGAGCCGCTCGGCCTGGAGATAGTCGACGGCGGACATCAGCCGGATCTGGCGCCAGCTCGTCGGCCACGCGTCGGGCAGCAGCTCATCGCGGCCGGAGAGCGTCAGCTCCTCGAACACCGCGGCGGCTTCGACGTAGAGATTGTTGATCAGGGCGGCGCGAGGAGCGGGCGGCAGCTCGACCTCCACGAGCTGAACGCCGAGGTCGCCGAGCGCTTTCAACGCCGCGTGGTGCGCCGGGCTCGCGGGGACTGAGGCTCCCGGCCCAAACCCGACCTGCTCGAACCACTTCTTCGAATAGCCGACCTTGAGCTTCCTGAGATCGAGGCCCGCATCGTAGGAGAACCCCATGTCGATCGAGGTCGCCGACGTCGGGTCGGCGCCGTTGATGGCGGCGAGGACGATCGCGGCGTCCTCGACTGACCTCGTGAGCGGCCCGATCCGGTCCAGGCTCGGCGTGAGCGGCATCACCCCCGCGGTCGGAATTCGGCCGAACGTGGCGCGGAGCCCGACGACACCGCACCGATCGGCGGGATTGAGGATCGAGCAGAGGCTGTCGGTGCCGATGGAAAAGGAGCAGAGCGCCGCGGCCGTCGCCGAGCCCGGCCCGGTGCTCGATCCGCCGGCCGGCTCCTCTGGATTCCACGGATTGCGGCAGGTTCCACCGAACCAGGTCGCTCCGTTGGCGAGCGCGCCGGTCGCCTGCTTTCCGAGGAGCACCGCGCCGGCGTTATGCAGCATCGTGACCAGCGCCGCGTCCCGGTCGGGCACCCGATCTTTGTAGGGCGCCGCGCCCCACGTCGTCAGCACACCGGCGGTGTCGAAGAGGTCCTTGATCCCATACGGAATGCCGTGCAAAGGCCCCCGGTATTTCCCGGCGCCGAGGGCGCGATCGGCCGCGTCGGCCTGCTTGAGAGCCAGGTCTTCGGTTACCGTGATGTAGCAGAACAGCCCCGGCGCGAGCCGCTTGATCCGGCGCAGATAGATCTCGGTGAGGCGCCGGCTGGTGATCTGTCTGGTCCGGATCCAGTGCGCCTGGTGCCTAACCGTCGCAAACGCGATGTCTTCCTCGCGCGATGGCAGCGTCGCCGGGGCGAGCGTCGAGAGAACGAGCCGGTTCGGCTGCGCGGGATAGGCGACACCGGGGAGGCGGGGATCGAAGGTGATGGCCGGCTGGAGGTCGAGAGGACGAGGGGTCGCGCGAACAGCCTTGACGGAGGCGAGCTGGCTCTTGATCGGCTCGAGCATCTTGACCCGCTGCTCGGCCGTGTAGGTCAAGCCGTGAATCTTCTCCGCCTCCGCGATGGTGTTGGCGGTAATCTCGTCGGAGCCGCCGTCGCCTGGCAGATCGGTCCGATCTCCGCCCAAACGAAAGCGCGGATCGGGCGCCGTCAGTGCGAGCGCTGCCGCTTGTGCCAGGAAATCGCGCCGGGTCTTATCGTTCTCAGCCATCGCTCCATCTCCCTGAAGTAGTCTGGTCTCAATACCGTCTCACGGCCATGTTGTCCCGAGGGCTGGCGAAGGATCGCTCGCGACGCCCAGAAGCAGCCGGAGTAGATCCCTCGCTTCGCGACTTCGAGATGCCATAACGGGTGGCCCTAACTCCGTCCCGACTTACCGCCTTACCGTCTTACCGCCTTACCGTCTTACCGTCTTACGTCTACCAAAGCGCTTCCCTGCTCTTCTCCCAGCCCTCGGGCTTCAAGTGCTCGAGGAAGTAGCTCACCATCGTCTTCCGCCCATGGACCGCGTCCCGTCCTTCCAGCACATGCACGCCGCCGGGGTAGATCATCATGTCCACCGGCCGGCCGGCATCGATCGCCTTCCGAACGAATTGCATTGTGTTGCCGATCACGGCGTTCTGGTCGTTGGTGCCGTGATAGATGAGCAACCGTCCCTTGAGGTCCTTCGCCCGAGCCACGAGGTCGGCCTGGGCGTATCCATCCGGATTGGCCTGTGGAGTTCGCATCATCCGGCCGATGTACTGGCGCGGCCCGTTCCGGACGTCGGTGATCGGCGCGCCCGCGGCGCCCACCTGGTACACGTCGGGGTAGCGGAGCATCATCATGATCGTCATGAAGCCGCCGTGCGAGATACCGGTCACGCCGACGCGGGTCGAGTCGAGATATGGCCTCGTCCTGAGCTGGCGCACCGCCGCGGCCTGATCGTCGACGTCCGTCTGGCCGAGCCTAAGGTAGCTTCCCGCCTGCCAGCGCTTGCCCCGATCGATCGTGCCCCGGCCGTCGAACTGTGCGACCAAGAACCCAAGCTGGGAGAGCGCCGCCTCGAAGTCCGTCGTGTGATAGGTATCTCGGATCGCTTTGGTATGAGGCCCGCCATAAATCGCGACCACCATCGGGTATCGCTTGCTCGGATCGAAGTCGGCCGGTTTGTAGAGGATGCCGTGCATCGGAGTCACGCCGTCGGCCGCTTTGAGCGTGAGCAACTCCGGCTGCACCAGGCCGAGCTGCGCCACTTTCGACACGTCGGTCGTGCCGAGTTGGCGAAGCAGCTTGCCGTCGGCGGAGCGCATCGTGACCGAGAGCGGGGCCGACAGCGAGGAAGCCCGGTCGAGGAAGAACTTGGCCGACGGGTCGATCGAGACGCGGTGCGCACCGGCTTCGGGCGTGAGCTTGGTGAGGCCGGTGCCGTCGAGTTTAACCCGGAAGAAATGCTGCTCGAGGCCGAAATTCGTAGCCCCTTCGAAGTAGACCCAGCCGCCGGCCTCGTCGATCTCGTCGATCGCGCCGGTCACCCACTCGCCGCTGGTGAGCTGCCGGAGCTGCTTACCTTGCCGGTCGTAGAGGTAAATGTGGCGCCACCCGGTTCGCTCGGAGCTCCACGTGAATCGTTTGCCGTCACTGAGCTGACGGAAATTGTGGAGCGGATCGAGAAATGTGGAGTCCTCGTCGACGAGCAGCGTGCGGACCCGCCCGGTCGCGGCATCCGCGGCCTTGAGCTCGAGCCGGCTGTCCCATTGGTTCACCTGCTGGAAAGTGACTTCGCTCCCATCATTGAGCCAGGTGATGTCGCGCAGGAACGGCTCCTCGACCGTACCGGTCGCGATTTTCACCTGGGCTTTGGTTCCGATGTCCATGACGTAGAGCTCGAGCAGCGGATTCGGATCGGTGGTGAACGGATACCGGAGGTAGTCGACGGTCGCATGCCGGTCGAGATCGCGAAGGAGAGGATACTTGTACAGCGCGCGCTGGTCGGCCTTTACATAACAGATTCGCCGGCTGTCGGGCGACCAGACGTACCACTCGTCGACCCCCAGAAAGCCGATCAAGTTGTCTTCCGAGGTGCCCGTCGTGAGCCGCTCTTCCTTGCCGGTGCGGGTGTCGGCAAGATAGAGATTGTCGTAGTCCCGGATGAAGGCGTAGTAGTTGAAGTCGGGTGAGAAGGTTCCGGCTTGCTGGGTCCCCTGATTGAGCGGACCGACGGTCTTGGGGACAATCAGCTTGCGCAGCTCGGAGCGAGCGAGGTCGAACAGAAATTGATCGCCACCGGACGTGAACCGGATGACTTTGCCGCTCTGCTCGTAGCTAAAGTCGTCGAACGGA
>JBDTOH010000199.1:0-9424 GCA_039933355.1 Gemmatimonadota bacterium
CGACGGCGTCCCCAAACGGCTCTCGATCGGCGAGCCGGCGAAGCAACGGCCCGAGTGATTGAGTCGGATTCTTGCGGGCCAACGCCAGGACGGCCGAGCCGGCTAACGCGTACGCGGCTTCGGCGGTCGCGCGACCGCCTCGAAGCGCCCCGTCGAGCGCGTCGAATCCAGGAACCTCGCCGCTCGCGACCGTTAGATTGAGGCGGAGTCCTTCCAGCCTGCCCCACTCGCCCGCCGCCACCACCGCGTACCCTTCGTCGAACCAGAGCGGTACCCGGCCCGAGATGGCTTGGTGAAGCGCCACGTGCGCCAACTCGTGACGGAGGACCTGGAAGGGGTCGCCACCATCAGCACGAATCACCACGAAACGCGCTCCCGGCACGGTGAGGCCGGCTCCCCACGCCGGAAGCCGGCCGCGAGAAATCATGTCGAAAGCAGCTTGACCTCGGACAACCACGATCAACAGCCGCCCGAGTGGGCGCCTCCCCAACCCATACCAGTCAACCGGCCGGTCAGCGGCCTGCCCGAGCGCGACCGCGAGATCGGCGTCGGACGGTCCGGCCACGACGGTCACCTCGCCGACGGTGACGCTGTGCTCCGGCAGCTGAGGGGCCGCTCCCCCAGCCGGAGTCGTCGCTAGACAGGACGCAAGTGCGGCGGCGCACCGCCCCGCTCTAACTCGTCGAGCACTTCTTGACACCGCTTCGCCCACGGCGCAAACCGATTCGCGGCAGCCCCGCGGCGCCACGCCTCTTTCGCAGGTTCTGGCGCCTTCTGCAACCAGTGGACGCGTCCCAGGTCGTAAAACGCCTCGATCAGATTGGGACCGAGCGCCACCGCCTTCTCGAGGAAGGTCTGCGCGTCCAGATACATCTCGCGCTCGAGGTAGACCAACCCAAGATAGTAGTGCGCGTAGAGCGTCGCTTTTCGATCGTTGTCGAGCCGGATCGCGCGGGACAGGTGCTCGATCGCTTCGCCAAAGATCCGCTTCTTGAGGCAGATGAACCCGACGTTCACCCGAGCCAGCGCATTGGCGGGCTCGGCGGCGAGCACACGGGAGAAGGTGGCGAGCGCATCGTCGTACTGCTGGTTGAGCATCTGCGCCCAGCCGAGGAGCGACAACGCGTGCACATCGCGGGGGGAGAGCTCGAGCGCCTTCGAGAGTGCCTGGATCGCGGCGACATGGTCACCGAGCGAGATCAGGCTCCAGCCCTTCTCAATGAATGTCGAGGCCCCGATATGATCGTGGTGAACCGGCGGTCGCGCACCGGTAAACTCCGGCTCGGGACCGGCCGCCTCGATCGAGAGCTGCTTGTACCGGTCGACCAGCAACCGAATTTCTTCTTTGAGCCCCGACAGATGGCCGAGAGCCGCGTCGGTACGCTTGAACAGGGCAACGATTCGTCGCTTGAGCTCTTCGCGATCAGCCAGCGCCGTCGCCGACTCGAGGCCGGCTTCAATGGCGCGGTATTCGGCGCGGAGACTTGAGAAGAGCGCTTCGACTCCGGCCGCCGTCATAGCACCATCGCTCCCCGCAGATACGACGAGATGGTGACCGCTCCCGTGGTCACGTCGAACGAGGCCGTCCGGCCGAAATCGCCTCCGACCGCTTCGCCGCTCAGGCGCACTCCGTGGCGGTGGAGGGCCTCGCGCGCGGCGACCACGTTGCGCTCGCCCATCTGCATCGCCCCCGGCACCGCGACCGAGCTGAACATGCTGGCGCCGCCGACTAGGCGAGCGGTGATGCCCGGCGCGCGAGCCCCTCGAGCGATCATCCGTTCGACCAGCGCAGGAATCGCGGTTTGAGCAAATCGCCCGGGCTGGTCCCGAAGCCGGCTCATCGACGGAACGGGCAACAGCACGTGGGCCAACCCGCCGACACCGGCACCTGGATCGTGCATCACGACGGCGACACAGCTTCCCAACGCGACTGCGACCAGGGTCGCGGGGGCGGACACGACCTGCAACTCACCGACCCGCACGATGACGCTGGGTCCGCTCATCCGGCCCTCCGATAGATCCGCTCGCGGGGGTCGACCGCCTCGAGGCCCACCTCCTCGGCATGGAGCGCCAGCTCGGCTTTGCCGAGGAACAGAAGGCCGCGCCGCTTGAGCCCGCGGGCGAGCGACGTGAGGACGCGCTGCTGTCCCTCCGCGCCGAAATAGATCAGCACGTTGCGGCAGACCACGACATCGTACCGGGGCGGACCGGTCCACTCATCGGTCAGGTTCCCGACGCTCCAATGCACTCCTCGCCGGATCGACCCGTCAACCTCGAAACCGGCGTCGTCGTGGTGGCCCCACTCGGCCAGCAGCGCGCCGGGCGAATAGGCCGCGATGACGCTCCCCGCGCTGGCGGGATAGCGGCCCGCCCGTCCGATGCCTAACGCTTCGCGGTCGATGTCGGTGGCGTCGACCCGCCAGCTCCCCGGCGCACGGCGCGCCAGGACGAACCCGAGGCTATAGGCCTCTTCCCCGGTCGCGCAGCCCGCGCTCCACCCCGCCCTCGGAACGGTCGGCTCCTCGGCGAGCAGGGTCTCGAGCCTGCGCCAGGCGGTTGGATTCCGGAAGAAGCCGGTTACGCCGATCGAGAGGACTTCGGCGAGGCGCTCAATCTCCATGGGCTCGCGATCGAGCAGGTCCGCGTAGTCGTCGAGCGAGGCCATGCTGCGGGCGCGCATCCGGACCTCGATTCGGCGGCGGAAACATCCCTCTTTATACAAGCTGAATGAACCGTCGCCACGGACGGAGAGCCGCTCGGCGATCCGGGCGAGCGCGGGGTGGAGATCGGACACGGTCACGCCGACACCGGCAGCTGGTTGAGGTTGGCGCGGGCGAGCTGGTGACCGGGGTTGAGCACCAGCGCGCGCTCCCACCAGTCCCGGGCGCGGGCCGTCTCCCGCCGCCGGAACGCCAGGTTGCCGAGCTTGAAGAACAGGTCGTCGCCCAAGTCGGGATCAAGAACTGCGGCACGCTCGTACAACTTCGCCGCCTCGTCATAACGACCCGAGCGGTAGAGAAGGTCGCCCAGGTTCTTATAGGGCTGCGGAAACGGGGGCTCGTCGCGGACGAGTTCCCGTCCGATCGCTTCGGCCGATTCGGTCTCCCCGCTCGCTTCGAGCAGGACCAGGAGGTCGTTTCGGAGGACCGGGTGCTGCGGGAAGCGCACGACGCCCTCCCGAGCCACGATCAGAGCCGGCTCGAGCTGATCGTTGCGGGCGAGCGCGCGCGTCGCCGCGAAGAACCAGAGCGGCGGGACCGTCGCGCCGAACAGGTCGCGCGCGCCCTGGAGCCGAACCCACGCCACCACCGGCTCGTCCCGCTTGAGCGCGAGCAGCGCCCAGCCTAACAGGACCCGCGGCTCTCCCGTCGCGCGGGTCGAGGCGTCGGCGTACATCGCGTCGGCCTGATCGAGCTGGCCGAGATGCTCGAGGGCGACCGCGAGATTGTGGAGCACCGCGCCGCGCGGGCCGGTCCGGTCGAGCGCCCGGCGAAAGTGCTCGGCCGCGTCATTCCACTCCTTGAGCCGGGCCGCGATCAGGCCGAGGTAGAATGGGGCGGTCCCTTCCGAGGGACGGAGCTCCGCCACGCGACGAAACTCGCGGCGGGCCTCGTCGAGCATTTCGGTGCGGAAGAACGCCACTCCGAGGTTCCGATGCTCTTCGATCTGGGCTTCGTGCAGCCGCGACGGAGCCTCGACCACGGACGTTCCGACGTGATGGGCGAGGCCGGCGGTGATCAAGCCGTACAGCGCCTGACCGGCTTCGAAATCCGAGAGCCCCGACCGGTCGATCATGGCACGGGTATCGGCCATGCCGTCGATCAACGGGAGGATTTTCCGCTGCGCCTCGGTAAAGCTGAACTTTGCCGAGTCGAGCTGGGCCCGGTCGAGCCCGAAGATCAGGTCGAAGCTTGGGACCTTCTTCTCGATGACGCTCCATTCGTCGACCCGCCGGGCACCTTCGAGCATGAGCGATTCGGGACTGATCCGCTCGAGGTCGCTCTCCCATTCGGGCCGGACACCGGCCTCGAAGCTGAACGACCCGGAGGTCCACGCGAACAGCGCATAGACCGCCTCCTCGATCTGAACCCGGACGACCCGCTTCAGGTCCGCCGCGGAGATCGCGCCGAGGCTCACGAGGAGCTCGCCTAACCGGCGGCCTCCGGCGTTCTGTTGCATCGCGAGCGCCTGGTCGAGCTGCTCGCGGGTGATCGCCCCGGATCGGAGCAGCGTGTCGCCGAGCCGATCGCGCCGGTTGACGATCGTTGCGTACGTGATCCACCCTTCTTCGAAGAAGATCGACCCGAGCCGCTGCCGGTCGCTCAGCGCGAGGCACCCGGTCCGCCGCCCGAGGAACAGGAGCTGGATCACATCGGGAAGGCTGGCCTCTTTGAGGCTCCCCTTGATCGCCATCAGCGGAGCTCCCGGATCAGCCGGTCGGCGAGGTCCGGCCACTCGACGACCATCTTCTCCCGGCTCTTGACCACACCTAACCCGGGCGATACGACCCCGCTCGGATTGGCCGTCGGGCGCCGGGGCTTGCTCGGCGCCGTCTCGACCGACTCGAGCACCTGCCGCGCGAACGCCGGCGACAAGGGCACCTGCTGAGCCCCGGCCTGTCCGAGCAGCCGGTGCATCATGCCCTGGAGCGAGCGAACCGATTCGGCCGGCCGGGCGGCGAGATAGTCGACCAGCGCCGGATCTTCAGCGAGTCCCGAGCGCCGCAACAGGCCTTTCACCGCGTCGAGGCGCACGTCGCGGTCGGGCGCGAGGAGATCGACCACCATTCCCGCTTCGAGCCGGGTCAGCAGCCGGGCATCGAATCCCTCGAGCTCGCTCAGCCTCCGGCCGCTCGTGAAGACGAGAGCGCGGCCGCCCTCGAGCAACGCGTCGAAGATCGTCAGCAGCTCTTGCTGCGCCCGGCTCTCGCCCGCGAGAAGGTGCAGGTCGTCGAGGAGGAACGCCCCGATCCAGGCGTAGCGATTGCGCCAGAAGGCCAGCCCGTCGCCGCCGGAATTGCCGACTACTTCGCCGAGGAAGCTGTGGGCGTTGATACAGGCGACGGGAGTGATTCCGGACTCGATCAGCGCGTTGCCGATCCCGTGCAGGAGATGGGTCTTCCCCACCCCGCTTGCGCCGATGACGAGGAGCGGGTTGAACTGCTTGGCGGGCGCGCTCACGACGGCGCGGGCTGCCTGCAGTGCCAACCGGTTCGAGGCGCCTTCGCCCAGATCGGCCAGACGGAGGTCGGCGAGGGGAGCCGAGAGCGGCACCCGCCGGGACCGGGCCTGTTCGAGCAGGTGGCGCGCCGCGGCGAGCTGGTCCGGATCGCGAAAGACTTCGGCCCCGGCCAGATCAGGCGAGAGCGCTTGCGCCTCCTTGGCGGCGAGACCGATGTCCGCCACGTCGCGGGCGAACTCGGCGAGGAGCGGCTCCGGATCGGCGGTGATCTCGCGCGCGAGCGCCTCCTCGAGCCGCCGGGTCCGGACTCCCTTGGCGGACCAGTCACGAATCGCTTCCGCGATTCGCGCGCGCCATTGATCGATCTGTCCCGCGACGTTCGCGACCACCTCGGAGAGGAAGGCGCCGAACTCGTCGTCCCCCAATGGCGGGTCCACGGCCCTGGCTGCCGCCGGCGCCCCGACGTCCTCGTCGGGCGGGGCGATTCCGAGCAGCATCAGCGCGTCGTCGGGGGCGATCGGCTCGGCACTCACCTGCTGGAACGCGAGGAGGCGGCCGAGCGCACCGCTGTATTCGCGGACCGAACCTAACGACAGCCCGGCGACGGCGCCGATCACCTCCGGGGCGAGCGCGACGCCGCTCTTTGACGCCTGGGCTTCGAGGAGGTCGCGCCGAGCACCCGGGCCGGGCAACCCCATCTCGACGATCGTGCCCTGCCGGAGCGCGCGGACCAGGCGGGCGTCGAGTCCGGCGACCGCTTCCGGAACCGCGCCTAACGTGACGACCGTCTCCCGGTCGGACCGGGTCCGGGCTTCGAGAGTGTCGTGGAGGAACGCCTGCACGTCGGGGAGCCGGGCCACCGTGTCGATGTCGTCGAGGAGCAGGAGATCCACCCCCCGGAGATGGTCTTCCAGCTCGGTGAGGGCCGTCCGCCCCCCGGCGCCGCTCATCAACTCGGCGAGCACCGATCCGCGCACCAGCTCGACCGAGTGACCGGTTCCTCCCGCCAGGAACCGGTCCTGAATGCCGTTGAGCAGTGCGCTCTTGCCCATGCCCGGCGGGCCGACGATCACGAGCGGACCGTAGAGCCGGCGGTGTGCCCCGCCGACCGCTTCCGCGGCCGCGAGCGCGGCGGCGTTGGCGGAGTCGGTCACGAGCGCTCCGAGCAGATCGGTCACGGCTCGGGAGGCCGGGCGGCAAGCCGCTGAAGCACGAGCCCCGAGAGAACTTTCAGGGTCTCGAACACGCCGGCTCCGTGGAGCGCGTCGGCGGCAAGGCTTGGAACACCGCGGAAGTTGAAGATGTCGTCGAGCTCGGGGGGCTGCAGGATGAGATCGGCGGGGAGGTCCTGTTTGTTGTACTGCAGCACGACCGGTAGCTGCCGGATGTCGACGCCCTGCTGGAGCAGATTCTCCTGGAGATTCTGGAAGCTCTCGACGTTGTCGTCGAACCGGCGCGCCTGACTATCCACGACGAACACCACGCCGTCGGCGCCCTGCAGCACCAGACGGCGGGTCGCGTCGTAGTACACCTGACCGGGCACCGTGTAGAGCTGAAACCGGGTCGTGAACCCCGAGATCACGCCGAGCTCGAGCGGAAGGAAGTCGAAGAAGAGCGTCCGGTCGGACTGGGTGGCCAGCGACACCATCCGGCCCCGCCGGCCTTCGGGAACGCGCCCGTGAATGTACTGGAGATTGGTGGTCTTGCCGCACCGGCCCGGCCCGTAGTAGACGAGCTTGCACGTGATTTCGCGGGCCGTGAAGTTGACGAGAGGCATGATCAGCGCCCGAAGAGAGCGCGAAGGCTCGAGTCGAGCTCTGCTTCGAACGACTCGGGGAGGACCTCGCGCACCGGCTCCGCCGGCGATACCCGCGCGAGGTCTGCGACCAGCCTTCCGAAGAAGAGCTGAACCATCCCGACCGACGTGTCGGGACCGAAGACGATGAGCCCGATCCACCGGCCTCGGGGCAGCTCGAACGGCGCCAGATACACGCTGAGCTTGGCCCCCTGGTGGACCACCGCGCCGAATCCCCGGCGGTCGACCAGCTTTGCCAGCTCCGCCGTCGACGCCATGATGCCGGCGCCTAACGCCGCCGCCGACATCACCTCGAGGGAGCGGGTAAAGCCGTGCTGCGCGACGACCTGGCCCGACGACGTCATGAGCAGCGCCACCCGCGCGCCCGACTCGCTCAGGAACGTCGCCAGCGGCGCCTCGACCCACGGCTCGATGGCGCGCATCAGTTGAGCCGCCCCGCGGCGTCGAAGAGCCCGAGCCGGACCTGGCCGATGTTGACGTCCGGGTCGGTCAGCGCCACGAGCAGGAGCCCGGTCCCACCGAAGGCGATGAACAACTGGCCCAGGGTCGCCTGGAGCAGCACCAAGTTGAGATCCGGATGCGTCAGGGCTTGGGTGAGACCACCCAGCCGGCGGGCCAGATTGCCGGCGAGCGCCGCGACCGCTGCGGTCTCCTCGCCCTCGAGAGTGCTCTCCGCGACGACAATGCCGTCTTCCGCCGAGACGAGGAGCGCGCTCCGGACGCCCGCGATCCGGGACACGTCGTCGAGCACCGTCTGCTCGCGGGTCATTCGACCTCCTCGAGCCACTGCCGCGCGGTGAGGACCGCTTTATCGGCGATCCGCGAGAGCCGGCCGGCCGGCACCTCGCGACCTCGGAAGACGAGCAGCAGGGTTTCCGGCGTCGGCGCCCGGACCTCGTAGTTCGCGGGCGCGCCTTCCATCGCAATCGCGCGCCATTCTCCCAATCCAAGCAGCCGCGCGATCCGCTCGGCTTCCTTCGAGATCCCTGCGAGGGCCGCGGCGACTGCATCGCTCGCCTCGGAGCCGTCGGGACGGGAGACTCGCCCGGTGAGTGCCCGGCCCTTGAGATCGAGCAGCAGCATCGGTCCGGCCTCGGTCGCGGGCCGTCCCTCGGGGGGTTCGGGTACCACGACGGGTGGGACCACCGGGGGCTCTTCCTGGGCCACGATGCCGCGGATCCGCTCGGCCGCCGCGGCGAGCGAGGCGTCGCCGGGAGACAGCTCGGCGGCGCGGGTCAGGTGCATCAGGCTGCGGCGCCAGTCGGCCGCCCGATACGCGAGGAAGGCGAGTCCTTTATGCGCAGCGGCATGATCCGCGTCGAGCCGGAGCGCCGTGGTCCAAGCGTCGAACGCGGCATCGCCTTCGCCCCGATCGCTCCGAATTCTGGCGACGAGGGCGTGCGCCTCGGCGACCTCGGGGTACCGGGCCGTTCCGCGAGCCGCTACGGTCAACGCCGCGTCGAGCTGGCCCCGCTGCCGGAGCGCCTCGGCGAGCGGGAGAAAGACCAGGCTCGAGGGATCCGCGGCCAGCTTCGCGGTCATCGCGCCGATATCGTCAGTCATGCGCGCCTCGCAGCAGGGCCGCCAGCTGGCGCGCGGCGGGAATCGCCGCGCCGACCGCGCTGACCTGTTGCTCCTCTTCCGGACCTAACGCGGGCCACGCGAGCCAGGCTTCGAACCCGTGGACCGACTCGTCGAGCCGGCCTGCGCCGAGGAGCGCCCACGAGAGGAGGCGAAGAGCCCGGGGAGAGCCCGGGTCCAGACGGACCGCCTCCCGGAGCGGGGCCTCTGCTTCGGCGAAGCGCCGCTCGGCCAGGAAGGTACGGCCTAGAACCAGCAACCCGCGCGGATCATCGGGGAAGGTTGCGGCGATGGTCCGAGCCGTCTCCCGCGCGGCGTCGTAGTTCCGGCTCCGGATCAGTTGCTCGGCCTGCCCCAGCAGCGGGTCGGCATCGTTCCTTGGCGCTCGTGCGGTCGACTCGGCGACCGGGTCCCGGATCTGGATGACACCGGCGACCACCAAGCCGAAGAGCGAACGGGCCACGTCGAACTCGGGCTCGCCTAACGTGACCGCGATCGACTGAACGTCCCGAATCCCGTCGCAGCCGGCGAGGACCCGCCACTCGAACGGCGTGAGCACCAGACTTCCCGGCTCGTCGCCGGGGTTCGCCGCCAGCCGCGGCACGACGCTCAGATGACCGATCTTGCTACGGATCAGGGACCACTCGTCGATCCGGCGGGCGCTCTCGAGGAGGAGCGCTCCCACCGAGATTCGAACGCCGGCCTCGCGGGGAAGCGACTCGGCGGATTTTCGCACCGCCTTTCGTGACAACTACGAGACGGAATTCCGCGGAGACGACTACGGATTCAGAATCGCTGCCGATAAATAGAGAACGGTCTGGACGACGGCAATATCCGTTGGCGTAC
>JBDTOH010000200.1:0-9407 GCA_039933355.1 Gemmatimonadota bacterium
CACGTTCATTCCGAGCGTTGTCGCCACCTTCCGAACGCCGCTCTCCAGGTGCTCGAACGGGATCAGCGTCTTGATCTTGGGCCGGTCGGCTTTGGCGTCCAGGAAGTCGCTCTGGGGCCGGAAGTGCCAATAGGCGAGCAGTCGCTTCTGCGCCTCCATATCCTTCTTCATCGACAGAATGAATTGCTCGGCGTCGTCGAAGCCCGCCAGCAGGTCCACGCCGATCTGCTGATCGGCGGGGTTCATGCCGCCGTCCTTGAGGAACTCGCAGGCCGACAAGAATCGCTTGATCGGATCTCGGACGACCGCGAAGGAGAAGTACTCCCGGCACTTCCGCGGGTTGATCTCGACCCATTGGCTCCACATATGGTGCTTGACCTGCCGGCCATAGAGCGCCATGCCCATGCTCGTGCCGGCGGTCCGGGGAACGTGGACGAAGATGGAGGCCGTGCGGTCGAAGTCGTCGGGGAACTCGAGGCCGAAGGATTTCTCGCGCCGGCGTTGCATGCTGCCTTCGGCAACGGTCCAGGCGAGCGTGTCGACGAGCTGCCGCAACAGTGATCGCATAACGGGCCGCAAAGCGCTCCCGGGAAAGCCGGTCGACTAAAGCCTCGCCCCAGAATCTAGCCGGTCTCCGGCACCGCCCATACTTCCGCGCGGGCCGGCTGGCCGGTACTGCCGCGGTCGGCTATCGTAAGGCATACCGACCCGATCGAGCGCCGCATGAGCTTCGACTACGCCCAGTACTATCGCCGCCTTCAGGATCTCAAGCTGCTGCAGATGCCGGCCCAGGCGGTGAGCTGGACCGAACGGTACGAGACGCCCGCCCGCCGAGCCGACGTCGTCCTCTATCTCGGCTGCAATATCCTGAGAACGCCGGATGTCGCGGCCGACGTGGTGGCGGTGTTCACGGCGCTCGGGCTCGACTTCGTTGCGGTGGCGGGGGTCCAATTCTGCTGCGGCATCACGTGGGACCGGCACGATGAGGTCGCCAAGGGACAAGCGGTGAGCGTCACCACGATCGATCGCCTGCAGTCCTACGAGCCCTCGCTCGTCGTGCATTGGTGCCCATCCTGCGACGTACACTTCAGCGACGTCATCACCGGGCGCGACGCCCAAAGCTTGCCGTTCGACGTCATCAGCGCGGCGGCGTTGCTCGCGCGGATGGCCCGCGCCGGTGAGATCTCCTGGCAACGAGCGGTGCCCGCGCGCGCCGTCGTCCACGGTCACACCGGACGGGCCGGGCATTTGAGCGGGAAGAGACGAGCGCGGGAAGACACCGAACAGATCGGCGAGCTTCTTCGCCGGCTCCCGGGGGTCGAATACCTGGGATCGGTCGACGCACCGCCGGAATTGGACTACGACTGCGGGCCCAGCGTGCCGGGCCTGGAGCGGTCCATATGGCGGTCCGTCCGAGCCGGCTTGTGGGAGGAGTTGCGGGCGACGGGTGCCGATCATGTCGTCACCAAGTCGCACGCCTGCCAGCGCGAGTGGTCGGATCTCTCGAGCGAGGCCGTTCGGGTCCGCTGCTACATCTCGCTCGTCGCCGACGCGTTAGGTTGCCCCCGCGACTACGCCAGCAATCCGCTGACCGGGCTCAAGCACGCCGGCAGGCCCGAGGCGGTGGTGCAGCTCACCCGAACGAACTGGGCCAGCCACGGCATCACCGAATCGGAGGCGAGAGAGGTGGCCGGCCGGTACGACTGGTCCGACGATGCGACCGGGCGGCTGCCGCCCTGACGGTCGTCAGCGGTAGCCGGCGGCCTGCAGCTCGAACAGGTGCGCATAACGCCCGCCGGCCTCGAGCAGCTCGTCGTGGGTGCCGAGCTCCGTAACCCGCCCGTCCGCGATCACCGCGATCCGGTCCGCCATCCGCACGGTCGAGAACCGGTGCGAGATCACGATCCCGATCCGCCCCTTCAAGTTCTCCTTGAGCTCCGCGAAGATCCCCGCCTCGGCCTCGGGATCGAGCGACGAGGTCGGCTCGTCCAGGATCCAGATGTCGGCGTCGCGGTACATGATCCGGGCGAGGGCGAGCCGCTGCCACTCGCCGCCGGAGAGGTCGTGGCCGCCCTCGAACAGCCGGCCGACTCGCGAGTCGAGCCCGTTCGGCATCTTCTTGAGGAGCCACTCGCTCCGCGAGTCCCGGAGCGCCTTCAGCACACGGGTGTCGTCCACCGGCGCGTCCGGCCGTCCCATCACGACGTTCTCCCGGACGGTGAGCTCGTAGTTGGCAAAGTCCTGGAAGAGGACCCCGATCCGGCTCCGGAGCGCGGCGGGATCCATCTCCTTGAGATCGACGCCGCCGACGCGCACCGAGCCCTTGTCGGCATCGTAGAAGCGGAGCAGGAGCTTGACGAGCGTGCTCTTCCCGGCGCCGTTCTCGCCGACGAGCGCGATCAGCTCGCCCTTCCGAATGCGGAGGCTGAGCCCGGCGACCGCCGGCTCGGTCCCGCCGGGGTATGTGAACCCGACATCATCGAAGTCGATTCCCACGTCGAGCCGGCCGGGCACCGGAGTCGGGTTAGGAGGCACCGGCACCAGCGGCTCGATCGAGAGAAACGAGAAGTAATCGTCCAGGAATGTGGTGTGCTGGTCCACCGAGACGAACGTGCTGGAGATGGTCCCGAGCGTCCCGGAGACGGCGGCGAACGCTCCAATGACCAGCACGACGCCGCCCGGGCTGATCGTCCCCGCCACACCCTGGACCGCGAGAAAGACGTAGGCGAGCGCCAGCGTCGTCCCGGCCACGAGCCCGCTCAACAGCGAGATCCGGCTGCCCGAGCGGTACATCTCCTCCCGCTGCTTGAACAGATCATCCGAGAGCGTCTTATGCTGGCCGAGCAGGTAGTCGGCGAGCACGTAGGCCCGGATCTCCTTGGTGGTGCGGGGCTGAGCGAGCAGGTCGCCGAGGTAGTCGCGCTCCCGCTCCTCCGACGTCTCCTTATAGAAGAACTCGTAAAGGCGCGACGTAACCCGGCGCTCGAGCGCAAGCGACAGCAGCGCCGCCCCGAGCGCGAGAATGAGCAGCAGGTAGTGGAGGCTCGCGAGGAGCGAGGCCATCAGCACGATCGTCACGATATTGCCCGAGAGGCCGAGCACCGACCAGGTGAGGTCGCCGGGGCGCCAGGACACGTCGCGCTTGGCCCGCGCGAGCCGGTCGTACCAGTCCGAGTTATCGAAGTGGCCGAGGTCCACCTTGGACGCCTGCGCGAGCAACCGCCGCTCTGCCTCGAGCTGGACGCGCCGGACGAACAGATTCCGCCCGTACCCCATGTACGCCCCGATCGACCGCTGCACGGCCGTGGCGATCCAGAGCCCGAGCACGATCGGCAGCAGGTCCTCGACATGCAGCGATAGCGCCCGCGCCTCGGCGATCCGATTGACCAGCCGCGCGCCGAGGTACACCGCGATGGGCGGCATGGCGCTGCTCAGAATCCCGAGCACCGAATACCGAATCAGCGAGCTCGGCGACGCGGCCCAGGCCAGGGCCATCCCCTGCCTGAGATTCTTCCTGACACGCCGGACCCGCCCTGTCGACTTGGATGTGGTGTCAGGAGTTGCGAGGTTGGGTTGCATTCTTTGGAAAGTAGGACGGAAGGCAGCAGGGCGGCAGGGCGGGGCGGTAAGACGGTAAGACGGGAAGACGGTAGGTGCGGATCGTGAGACGGCGCGACTACGGCAAGACGGGAGTGAGACCGGGATGACCTTCCAATGCCCGCCGTCTCGAGATCACCACTTACCGTCTTACCGTCCTACCGTCCTACCGTCCTACCGTCCTACCGTCCTACCGTCCTACCGTCTTACCGCCTACGGCAGGAATCTCGCCAGCAACAACAACCCCACGCTCAACACCGCAATCACCCGACTCACGCGATTCTGAAACGCCCAGACTACCGGGTCTTCCTTGATCTGCCTCCGCTGCGAGTTGAGCCAGAGCTTGTTGATCCAGTAGAGCACGAGTGGACAGATCAGCCAGATGATCTTCGGATGCCGGTAATGCTCGCGCACGCTGCTGCTGTCGATGTAGAGGGCGAGCACCAGCACGGCCGCATAACCGCTCGCAGCGCCCTGGCTGATCAGCGTGCTCAAGTCCTCCGCGCGGTATTCTCGGCCCGGGATGGCGGCGGCGCGCTCCGGGCCTTCGAGCTCGCGAAGCTCCGAATGGCGCTTTGCCAGCGCGAGGCTCAGGAAGAAGAACATCGAGAACGAGAGCAGCCAAAAAGACGGCTCCTCCACCACGGCGGCCGCACCCGCGAGAATTCTGAGCGTGTACAAGCCCGAGAGCAGCAGCGTGTCGAGCAGCGGAACCCGCTTGAACCAGAACGTGTAGAGCGTGGTGCCCAGACCGTACAGCACGAGCGTGCCGAGAAAGAGCACCGAAACCTGGAGCGCAACGAGCACGCCCCCGACGATCAGCGCCGGGATCATGATCAGCGCATGGCTGAGCGGCACCGTCCCCGCGGCCAGCGGGCGCTCGCGCTTGCGCGGATGCCGCCGGTCGGCGCCGAGGTCGATGAGGTCGTTGAGCAGGTAGCCGGCCGATGCGACCAGACAGAAGGACACGAACCCCAGCACCGCCGGCAAGATCGTGTCGAAGTGCGACCCGTCGAACGTCGCAAGGAGCACCACGAAGATCAGGATGTTCTTCACCCATTGATGCGGGCGAAGCGCCTGGAGGTACGGCTTGAGTGAGAAGCCCGGGCGGGATTGCTGCACCGGCTCGAGGTTGGTGATGCGACCGAGCCGGCGGCGGAGCCCGAACGTTGGATTGATCACCACCGACCGGCGCGCTTCCTGAAACACGCGAAGATCCGCCGCCGCGTTGCCGGCGTAGTCGAAGCCCTGCGCCCCGTAGCGGGTTACCAGCGCCTCGGCCTTGTTCCCCGAGCTCAAGTTGACGTTGTCGCGGGTCGCCATCACGTCGTGGAAAAGATCGAGGTGCTTGGCGACTGCCGCGGCGAACCGGTGGTCCGCCGCGGTGCAGAGCACCAGCGTGCGATTGGGCCGCTCCGCTCGGAGCCGGCCGACGAGCGCAGCGTTGTACGGCAGGAACTCGACATCGAGCTCGACCCGATCCGCGACCTCCCGCTTGAGCGCCGCCTTGCCGCGGAGCAGCCACACCGGGAGCATGACGAGCAGCACCGGATTCCGCTTGAGCACCTGCAGGACGCCCTCGAACAGGCTGTCGGTGCCGATCAGCGTGCCGTCCAGGTCAACGGCGAGCGGTGGCTCGCCGGACCCGTTGCTCGCCGAGGGAGCGGACCGATGCATGCCTAACTCCCGCTCAAGTCGAGCCGCCGCGACATCCCGGACTGCATCAGCTCGGTGGGATCGACCCGCTTCAGCACGGCCTTGAAGCGCTCGACCTCCGGATACATGGCCCTGAGCTCGGCCGGGGTCAAGCAGGCGTCTTTGGCGAGATACACCCTCCCGTCATACTTGAGCGCGATGTCCTGGAGCCGCTTCACCAAGCGCGTGCTCTCCGGCGTGCGGGCAAAATCGAGCGCCAGCACGAACCCAGGCATCGGAAACGAGAGCATACCGCGGCCGCGCCGTCCCATCGACTTGAGCACGCCGAGGAAGGAGGGAGTCGGGCTTCGGACGGTGGCCTCCATCAGCTCGATGAGCGCGCGGCGGCCCTCCGCGAACGGCACGACGCACTGGAACTGGTACACGCCGTTGCGGCCGTACATCCGATTCCACTGATGGAGCGCATCGAGCGGATACAGAAACCCGTTGACGTGGACTCGGCGAGCCCGTCCGGCGGCGGGGACTCGGCGATAGTAGAGCGCGTTGAATGCGCTGATGCTGTACCGGTTGAGCACCCACGTGGGAAAGTCGAACGGAATGCTGACCGCAAACGCCCTGGGCTCGGGGACGCTCTCGGGCGCGGGGCGGGCCAGCTCGAGGATCCCCCGGCCCATGGTGCGTCCCTTGGTGAGCCCGTCGATCCACCCGACGACGTAGGGATAGTCCCGCTCAGCGGCCTGGAGCAGCTCCAGGAAGGAATCGAGATCGCGAACCCGGACTTCCCGGAGGTCCATGGCGTTCGACGGAATCCGCGCCAGCCGGAACTGGACCGATAAGATCACGCCGGTGAGCCCGATCCCACCTAACGTGGCGGCGAAAAGGTCGGGATCGGAGTCGGCGGTGATTCGGCGAACGGTGCCGTCCGGCATCAGCAGCTCGAACCAGTCGAGATGATCGCCGAAGCTGCCGGCGCCGTGGTGGTTCTTGCCGTGCACGTCGTTGGCGATGGCGCCGCCCATGCTGATCGTCGCGGTGCCGGGGCAGATGTGAGGCTGCCATCCCAGCGGCACGCAATGCTGCATGATCGCCCGGAACGAGGTGCCGGCGTCGCAGTGAAGCACCCCGGTCTCCGGATCGAACGAGTGGATCGACGCGAGCGGCGTGAGGTCGAGGACGTCGCCGCCGTCGTTGAGACAGGCGTCGCCGTAGCTCCGCCCAAACCCGCGTGCGATGAGCCCGCGAGGACCCGCCGCGCGCATCCCGGCGAGGACGTCGTCCCGGGTCTCGACCCGCCAGGCACGGGACACCGTCGGGGCGGCCCGTCCCCACGACCGGAGCGACTGACTGCTCGGCCGGATCATGCCGGCCCGCGCGACGGTGGCGGCGTCAGGGCGGGCTCAGCCGCCGCGCCGTTAGGCCTCGTGCAGCGATAGAGCCGATGGGTCCCCTGCAGCAGCGGCGTGCACTGGATGTGGAGCCGGCGCTCTGCCCGCGCCACCACCGCGTGCTGGCGCGTCTGAGCCGCGATCGACGCCTTGGACCGGAGCAGCCGGTTGAGTGTCCCCGGCTTCCAGGAATCCAGCAGGTAGATCTCCGCCGCTGTGATCGGCGGTGGATTCTTCGGCAAGTTGTCCAGGTCGACGATTTGCTGATAGAACGGCTCGTGCTCGAGCGTGGTGGTGACCGCCGGGCGGGCGTAGTACGTGAGCGACACGCCCATGTCCCAATCCGTGATGACCACCGCGTCGTGTCCCTGCACGTACGTCTGCCCGATGCTCTTCATCTCGGCCGCATAGCCGCGGCGCGGCTGGAAGCAGAAGATCGAACCCGAGAGCAGGAGCAGCGTGAGGTGACCGAGCCATGGGACTGGCGCGAGCCGGCGCCCCACCTTGGACTGCGCCAACGTCCGCCACCCGATCACCACCCAACAGGCAAAGAAGAAATCGGTGTTGAGGATGAAGACATTGTCCTCACTGGTCAGCTTGAGGATGACATAGAGGTGCGGAATGGCGACGGCCAGCGTGACGGCCAGGAAGCGGCGCTCCTTGCGCACGGCGAAGAGCGCCGGAATCAGGAGCAGCAACATCACCGTGTAGGCCTTGAACTGGAACAGCGGAAAGTTGAGCGCCATGGCCACGGGATCGAGCCGGAGCGCCTTGTTGATCACCAGCAAGCCTCGCGTCCCCCACAGGAGCTCTCGGCCGAGCACCGCGAAATAGGGGAGATAGACGAGGAGGGCGGCGACGGTCAGGGTGATCAGCACCTTCCACCGGACCCGGCCGGCCCGTTGATAGTCCAGTACGGGGTAGAACAGATACGCGAAGATGCTAAGGGGCGAGACCAGCATCGCAAGGGCCGCGACGACCCCCGACGCCACCACCCGCTCGCGGGCAAAGAGGTAGAACGACGACAGCACGAGCAGCGTCTGCAACATGTAGATCTCGACGGTGGTCGCGTTGTCCAGCACGCGGCCGCTCACCGCGAAAACGGCTACCGTGAGCAGGGCATCTCGCCGCGTACCCAGGAAGATACGGGCGAGCAGGTATACCACGCCCAGCGTGAGGGCGCCCGCCACCACGTTGAGCCAGACCGCCGTCTCCTGAATGGGGAGGCCGAACACCGCCCCAACGGTCCGGTCGAGGGCGAACAGCACGGCGTAGTACCCGATGTGGAGGGTGAGCTCGTCAAACCTCCCCTGGATCACCAAGTCGGCATAGACCGGCGCGTCGCCGAACAGGGAGAAGTCGACATTGAGGGCGTAGAGCACGAGCCCCGCGGCGATCACGAGTGCCAGGTCGAAGCGCGTCTCGGTCGTATTGGTCGCAGCCGGGAGAGGCTCGGTCGCGGCGCTCGCGGTCATGGGCATCCTGGGGCAACGGGTTGGGCGGGGCCGTGAGCCGCGGGACAGCCGCCGCTCCGAGTCCGGCGAGCGGATCGCCACCCGCCGCAATGAAGGACGCGCCGGGGGTGGCGGCGTGCTCGAGCTAGCCACCGGGATCTAAAATCGTGATGATTCATGTCAAGCTAATCTTCGGTCCAGTACATTGCCACGACGGTATCAGTCCCGCACCCACTTCGGAGCGCCCGCTCGAGTCGCGCCGCGCGAGGCGCCGCCTGAGCGAACGCTCGAGCCAACGTCAACCGCAGCATGCTCTCGGGATGGTCGTAAAGAGATACAGCGCGCCCGCCCTCCGAACCAGAGGCGGCGGTGTCTACAGGGGGAGACAAGAGGACACTTTTTGTCTCCCAGTTGGAACAACTCGAGACCCGGCGCCGGGGCCAATTCGGGGGCGATAGCGGGCGCGGGAGGGCCGGGCACGTCCCCGACGACGTCCCCTGCCGCTCATCCCTGGTCGTCCAATGTCGCTACATCACGCCGGGCGGCTCCACCAGCACACCCTCCGGCGATGCTTCTCGAGCGCGCCGGGTCGACCAGGGGACGTTGCGCGCACTCCGCCAGGCGCCCTCGAGGTTGGGATTTCCCTCGAACTGGAGCAGCAACATTCCTTCGAGCTGTCTGATCGTGGCCAAGAGCTCCGAGCTCTTGACCCGGATCGCCTCGCGCGCTCCGGTGTGGGCCGCGCGCCCGGCATTGCCGGCGACGATGGCCGCGGTCGTAGTCGCTGAGCTGGCGGGTGAGATCGGCGATGACGCCGGCGCCCATTCCATGCCGGAGGAGCACCGCCTCGTTTTCGACAGCGAGCTCCAGTGTTACTTGAGACGACGCGCGGAAGTCGCTCTCATTTCGGCGCTTAGGTGGTAGCTTGAAGACGCCGTCGAGCGCGCGTACCTCCTTCGCGGCGGCGGCTCCGACACGGGACAGGTGAAGGAGGTTTCCGCTCCGGATCCGGTCCCGCATGGCCGAGCGGATGAGGCTCGAGGCGTGGAACGCCAAGTGCCCTTCCAGTTCGATCTGGGCGAGAGAGAGGACCTCCGCGACCATCTCCCCCAAGCCCGCGACCACGGCATCCGCGAGCTCGTCGCCGAACGGCCGGGTCGCGAAAAAGTTGCGGACCCGCGCCGCCGTTTCGACCTTGATCCGTGACTCTTGGTCCATGGGGCGCTCCTTTCGACGGCGCCGTCCGACAAGAGATCTGCCCGTTCGGTACAGAACGCTGCGGCCTGGAACCTTCGCCTCGCTCACGCGAGAACGT